>DAINDD010000058.1:0-17938 GCA_036732045.1 Chloroflexota bacterium | reverse complement strand
CTACGAGCTTGAGACGCTGAAGCTCGATTACGACGACAATCCCGACCTGACCGTCATAGCTCAGGATGGACAGAAAGTCCTGGATCTGCTCGGTCAGGTGGCGACGACCCTCAACATCAGTTCCTGACCACGCACGGACGGCGTCTGTATAGTCGGCGTGCTGCTGCCTAACGGACGCTCCTATGTGCAATAGGGTCAGGCTGCGTATTCGACAGGGACGTGGATCACCTGAGCTCTGCACTCCAGCCAGAGGCGCCAGATCGCACGGATGGCCTCGCGTTTGGTCTTGTCCTCAGAGACTCGTCGATCGAGATACTCCCGTGCTTGTTTGGAGTGGTGAGCCTGGGTCAGAGCGATCCATAGACGATCGCATTGAGTCGCCGGTTGCCACCACGGTTGAGACGATGACGGACAAGGCCGGCGGAAGATGCTTCCAGTGGCGCGACGCTGGGGGCGTTGTGTACGACCCGGCCGAGCGCCGGGCGGGCGAATTTGACAGTTAAGGTCCCCACAGACGACGATCAGGATATGAATGACCGGGTTCCACGGTTGGCTGCGGGCGTGACTCTTGCCGTCCTTGCGGCGAGCGTCATCTTCGTCGTGGCGCCGGCTATTGCCGATAAGGGAGGCTGCCCCAACGCCGCCGCCGCTAACGGAGCGGCGCACGGGAACTCAAATTCGGCGTTCGGGCGCGAGAAGCAGGCAGCGCGTGGATGCACAAACGAAGCATCACCGACGTCCACTCCCGCTCCGACGCCGGCCGCAGTTGTTACCCCGGCGAACACGGAGACATCGAGGCCCAGCAAGACGCCTGAGTCAAGCGAGACACCGGAAGCGACGGAGACACCCGAGCCAAGCGAGACACCTGAAGCGACGGAGGCACCCGAGCCAAGCGATAGGCCGGAATTGACGGCAGCGCCCGAGCCGTCCGAAGTTCCCGAAGCGACCGACGTTCCAGATAGCAATGACGGGAACTCGCGGGATGCCACTGGTCGCGGAGCCCTCCGCAACAACGCGCACGGTCACGACGGAGACTAGAGCTTTAACCGTTCGCCACCGGGGATCAGGCGAGTCGCGAGTCCATCTCATCTGCCGAGCGACCCTGCCGTGCGACTTATAGTGCACCGACGATGCTAGCAGACGTGCACGCCTGGCCAATGCCTGGTCCGGCCCGTTTCGAAATTCTAGCCGTCGTCGGCCGAGTGCTCCCAGATCGAATACAGACGCTAATCTTCCGTCGTGTCCGGTTCAGATTCACACATAGGGACGCGAGGATACCTGTGGCATAAAGAAATAGCTCCTCGGCGTCGCCAAAGGGCCTTCGAGGGTTAGATCTCATCAGGACATCAGGTTGCCCTGTCGCTCCGGCGAGACCCTTCTCTTTTAAGTCCTGTGACTCGTTTCGAGAAGCTGGCGTGAGTATCGCTCGCCTGAATGGACGCCACAAGGGGTTTGTCCACACGGACAACAAATGCACAGCGCGGCCGCACGGCCGAATTGGCTCAAGGCCGGCGGGCCGAGCTGCCGGCGGGGGATGTGGTAGCCTTGGGTGTCCCAGAAGTGACCGAGCGCCCCCTGGAGGAGGTTAAGCCCATGCGAGTTTCAGAGCCGAGGGTCACGCCGCTGCCCGCGTCAGAGCGGGACGAGGATTCCAAGGAGGTGTTGAGCCGCGTCGCGCGTGACGGGCGAGTACTCAACATCTACGCGACGCTTGCGCGCCACCCCAAGCTGCTGAAACGGTGGAGCGTCTTCGGTACGCACGTCCTCTATCGATCCACCCTTCCGCCGCGGGAGCGCGAGCTGTTAATACTGCGCACCGGCTGGCTCTGCCGCTCCGAATACGAGTGGGTACAGCACGTCGTCATCGCGAAGAGGAGCGGGGTCACCGAGGAAGAGATCGCTCGTGTGAAGGAAGGCCCCGACGCCGGCGGCTGGGCCGAACCTGACCGGGCGTTGCTGCGAGCGGCAGACGAGCTTCTCGGGGACGCTTTCATCGGTGACGCCACCTGGCAGATGCTGTCGGAGCGCTTCGATACGAGGCAGCTAATCGACATCATCTTCACCGTCGGGCAGTACAACCTGGTCTCGATGGCCCTGAATACTCTAGGCGTGCAGCTTGAGGATGACGTGAAAGGGTTCGCGGAATGAGACTCAAGGACAAGACGGCGATCGTGGTTGGTGGAGGACAAACCCCCGGAGAAAGGATCGGAAATGGCCGCGCGACGGCCATCCTGTTCGCTCGCGAAGGGGCCAGGGTGCTTGTCGTCGATCGCAACCTCGCCTCGGCGCTTGAGACGAAGGCGATGATCGAGCAGGAAGGTGGCTCTGCTACAGCGTTCAAAGCAGACGTCACCCGGGACTGGGACTGTGGCGCGCTGGTGCAGGCCTGTCTTGACGCTTACGGAAGGATCGACATCCTCCACAACAACGTTGGCATCGCCGCAGGTGACGCTGGCCCGACTCACCTCAGCGAGGAGTCGTGGGACCAGATATTCGACGTGAATCTAAAGAGCATGTTCTTAACCTGCAAGCACGTCCTCCCGGTGATGAGGGAGCAAGGCAGCGGGTCCATCGTCAACATCTCTTCGGTCGCGGCCGTCTGCTCTGTCGGGATGCTGGCCTACAAGACCTCCAAGGCCGGCGTCAACGCGCTGACACACTCGATCGCAATGGGAAATGCGAGATATGGAATCCGCGTGAACGCGATCATGCCCGGGCTGATGAACACGCCGATGGCGGTTAAGGGACTCGCGCAGGCCAGAGGAGTGCCCGAGGAGGAGTTGGCGCGGCAACGTGACGCGCAGGTCCCGTTAGGAGCGAGGATGGGAACGGCCTGGGATGTGGCTTACGCCGCGCTCTTCCTGGCCTCGGACGAGGCGAAGTTCATTACGGGGGTGCTGCTGCCTGTCGATGGCGGTCAGAGCGCCCGCATTGGCTAGTGCGCGGGCCCAGGGAGGGGAGGATGGAGGCATCACTCGCTATGTCTGCTTTCTTAGTGCCGCGAGGGCTCGCGATCGGGCCGGCTGAAACGAGGGATGTTCTCCCGCGGCCTCGGCGACTGCTTGCTCTGCACTAACAAGCGGTAGCGTTTGCCTCGGACACCTTAGTCCTGGCGCGCGCGCCGCTCCGCGTCTTCCTGGTGTATTTGCCGGGCCGCAGCCTCCCTCTGCTCATCAGTGAGATCGGCTTCGGGTCTGCCGCGCCACGGATGGTGGGCCTCCTCTTCGGCTGCTTCCTCCGCCGCCACGCGTTGATCGATCTCTTGCGCTTTGGCCAGACCGAAGAATCTCGGCAGTCCCGTCAGCGAGAACATCGAAGCCTCCCAGAGCCATGCGAAGAAGAATCGGCTCTTCTTCCGCGGCCGATCTCCAGGCTCCGGCGGGCCGACCTTGGTGTACACGGAGTACCCCTTTCTCGCGCTCCCGAGCGTCAGCCGGCCGTGGCAGGCTCCAGCACGCGGCAGAACCAACTGCGCTCGCCCGTGTCGGTCGTATGGCGGGCCGTGCCCGCCAGCGCGGGCCTTCACGAGAGACAACGTCCCCATCGCAATAGTACCGTAGCTCGTCAACGTCCAACGGGTCGGCACGCCTAACTCAAGGACTTCATTGTTCGCTCTGCCGCCAGCTCACTTCATACACGCGCACCGGCTCCTCGAACCCCTTCGCCACAAACTCTCCGCGGTCGGCGAAGAGGAAGCCCTTGCCGGAGCAGAGGCCGCGGACCGTATCCGCGACCAGTATCTCACCGCCCTCGGCCTTCGCGGCGATGCGAGACGCCAGGATCACCATCGACCCGAAGAGGTCACCGGCTTCTTCTATCGGCTCGCCGGCGTTGAGGCCCATGCGGACGATGACGGGCTCTGACGCCGTTTCGTTGTGCTTTGAGAACGCCCGTTGGAGAGCGACGGCGCAATCCATGGCCGCGGTTACAGACGCGAACGACACCATGAAGCTGTCACCATCCGTCTTGATCTCGACGCCGCCATGTTGCTTCAGGGCGTCACGCGTGATCCGCTCGTGCTCTCGCAGCACATCGCGCCCGCGTTCGTCCCCGAGGCGCTGCATCATCTCCGTGTGGGCGACGAGGTCGGTGAAGAGGACGGTGCGAACAGAACGTTCAGACAGCTCGATATCGGCGCCCTTGACCACGGCCGGACCGTCGCTCTCTGACACCAAGGCTTCGTCACCCAGGAAAGCATGGATAGCGTCGATGCCCGGCCGTGCATTTTCCAGAACAAACGACGAGCCGCTTCCGAGAACGACGAACCTCGCGTCCGGAATGTTCAGGGCCAGTTCTTGTCCGACCTCGATATCGGTCTCTCGTGCGATCACGAGTGTGGGGATCTGCACGCGCGGAAGGAGAGCTCGCACGTCGGACGACTTGACCATTTCGAGAATGATATTCATGGCCATTTCTCCGGTCACGGACTCCCGCATCAACTTGCCAAATCCCAGCAAGTCGCGGTCTGGCATTTCCTGGCTCTCTCGGAATTCGCGATCCACGAAAGCCTGCACTGCTACGCTCCAATTGGCGCGGGCGAGCTCCGAGAATGCGCGTAGTTGATCATCAGAGATGAAATCCGCAAATCGCCCGTAGGCGCCCCACAGGACCAGATGAGTCACGAACTCAGGATGGCGGACGGTGTATTCTATCGCCCTCGCGCCGCTGTACCCGGTGCCGGTGAGGGCGAACCGGGTGACGCCGGCGGCTTTTACGACAGCCTCGAGGTCCAGCACGAGAGCGGTCGGCGATACGTCGCCAACCTCGCGCTGGGAGAGCCCGGTACCCCGTGCATCGTAGCGCACTACTCGGTGGCCCTGCCCGGTCAGGCGCCTGATTTCGGAGAGCTGGGGAAAGAGGTGCTCCAGCGAGAACGACTCGAAGAGGTGCGGGCAACCAACGAGCGGCGGCCCCTCGCCCTCCACGCAGTAGGCGATGCGGACGCCGTCTTCCGTCGTGCAGTAGCGAACTTCCCGCTCTATGCCGCGAATTGTAAGCCATGAGGGGCTGGGACCAGCGCGGCCCCTCAGCTTACCTGGCAGAGGGCTCCAGACGCGTATCCAGAAGCGAGGTGTTGAGGGATGCTTCTCTTATCTGCCATGGCCCTAGCGGGCGCCCTTTGACAGGCTCAGAATGAGCGGAAACGCAATAGGATAAGGAGATAAGCGATGGCAAAGCGGATTTTGGTGACGGGGGCGGCGACGGGGTTTGGGAGGGGGACGGCGCTGGCGCTGGCGAAGCGCGGTCACACGGTGATTGCGGGCGTGCAGATTGCGCCGCAGGTGACGGAGCTGATGAAGATTGCGGATGAGGCCGGGGTTCAGCTGAGGATACAGGTGCTGGACATCACGGACGAGGGGGACCGGCAGGCGGCGTTCGCCAACGAGGTGGACGTGCTGATCAACAACGCGGGGGTGATGCAGACGGGGCCGGCCGCAGAGATCCCGATGGAGAACGTGCGCCGGAACTTCGAGACGAATGTGTTCGGGACGCTGGCGCTGACGCAAGGGTTCGCACGGCAGATGGTGAAGCGCGGGTCGGGGAAGATCGTGATGGTGACGTCGATGGGCGGGCTGATCACGGTGCCGTTCGCCGGCGTGTACTGCGCGACGAAGCACGCTCTCGAGGCGCTGGCAGAAGCGCTGAAGGCGGAGCTCGCGGGCACGGGTGTGGAGGTGTGTACGGCGAACCCCGGTGTGTACGGCACGGGGTTCAACGACCGCGGCGCGGAGACGATGATGCGGTGGTTCGACATGTCGAAGTCGCTGACGAAGCCCGAGGTGCTGATGGCGGCGGTAGGAGGGCTGGCGAATCAGCACGACCCGCAGTCGATGATCGATGCGTTCGTGCGGATTGCGGAGGAGGATGGGTCGAAGTTCCGGAATGCGGTGCCGGACGAGACGGCGGAGTGGATCAAGGGGCTCCAGGCGAAGACGTGGGCGGCTGGGAAAGACGACGCGATCTGGAGTTCGCCGCCGACGGGGTGAGCGGCGGTCTCACGCTGTGGCCGTATTTCCATTTCTACAGGAGGTACATCATCGAACACGAGACGGTGACGAGCCCGGCAGATCGCATCGATCGCATTCGGGGCCTTGCCGGAGCCTCTGAACTCCCGATTGATGTCGACACGTTGCTGACTCAGATCAGCGCCTTGCCAAATTTATCACCCGTGTCGGCCCAGCTCCGCGAATTCGCTGAGCGTTACACCGAAGCGTGGTGTAGCCAGAACGCTGCCAGCCTGGCGGCCTGCTACTCACCCAACGGCTCACTCACCATCAACTACGGCACTCCATCCGTCGGAAGCGATGCCATCACCGAGGCAGCGCAGGGATTCATGACCGCCTTCCCAGATATGGTGGTGCTCATGGACCACTTGCTCAATGAGGCGGCCCGGCCTGTTTACTGCTGGACGCTGATTGGCACGAACACCGGGCCCGGCGGCACAGGGAAACGGGTTCGCATAGGCGGTTTCGAGATCTGGAAAGTCGGCACAGACGGCCTGATCGCCGAGTCTCTTGGACACTTCGACGGTGTCGCTTACCAGTACCAACTCGAACACGGAGTCGAGGACGTGCAATAGCCCACGCGACGAGGTCCAGGGCAGAGAGAAAGGTCGGTCGAGACATGGCGGAAGACCCCTACTACGCGTTCGGACCTGGCGAAGGCCATCGCCAGGAGGCAAGAGGTAGCGTCATGTACTTCAAGGCCAGGTCCGCGACGACCGGTGGCCGCTTTTCGCTGATGGAACGAACACTCCCACCGGGCGGGCGTATGCCGCCGCCCCACGTTCACGTCGATTGCGAGGAGGCCTACTACGTCCTGAATGGCCAGGTCACATTTGTCCTCGGCGCGACAGAGCGAACGGAGGGCCCCGAGACGTTCGTTCTTGTTCCCGGAGGGACTGCTCACACCTTCGGGAACCGGTCGGGAGAACCAGCCCGGCTTCTCGTTCTTCATTCGCCGGCTCTAGACGGTTACTTCGCCGAGCTTGATGCCCTGTGGAGTAGTCCCGTACCGCCCACCCCGGAGGAAGAGCGCGCTCTCATGAGCCGGCATGGCATGCAGGCGCCTTGATTAAAGGCACCATCACGATGAAAAAGCGTACCGGAGAGCCATGGATAACAGCGGCTGATTACGGCCACCTGCTCCCCTCATTCAGCGTAAATCTTATAGTGCGAGACGTGGCGCGGTCGATAAAGTTCTATCGGGACGTACTGGCGGCGTTCGTGCACTACTGTGATCCTGACTTTGCTGCGATCAAATTGGCGGGATCCGACGTGATGTTGCACGCTGATCACACATATGAAGGGCACCCATGGTGCACGCAGTTAGCGAGCACGGATCGCCGTGGCCTCGGCGCGGAGCTAAGGTTGCTGGGCATGGACCCGGACGCCGTAGAGGGCCGCGCCCGTGCCGCAGGTAGCCGGATCGTGCGCACGACGACCGAAAGGGGGCATGGCTGGCGCGAGGTTATGGTGGAGGACCCTGATGGTTACGTCTGGGCCGTCGGAGTGCTAAAGGATCCGGGTTGACGGATCACATCGCATCTGGAGCGGGGAGACGGGGATCGAACCCGGGCGACGGCTGCTACGGTTCTACGGTGTCGTACTTGGCCCGCAATCGCGACAATTCTTCAGGCCCAGCGGCAGTCGGTGGCCACCCATAGGCCTCAAGCTCCTGGAAATACTTCTCGAATCCCGGCGGCGTGCATATACAGAGCAGCCGGCCAACTGTGTCGCCGACGTTTCTGAACGAATGGAGCGTACCCGGCGGGACGAACACAAAAGTACCGGGTCCGCCTTGCACAGCGTCGTCACCAACCGAAAACGAGTAGCCCCCATCGAGCACATAGAAGGACTCCTCCATCCTGGTATGCAGGTGCGCGCTGGGGCCGTGACCCGGCGGATTGCTCAACCGGATTACACTAGCGCCCTCCGACTGCTGGGCGGTCTGTAGATAGACGGGGCGAAAATCCTCTGCACCTGAACGATCGGGCACCCTCATCTCCTCGGCAACTGAATCTGAAAACGCCGTTTTCAGGCCATCTTAGCCATCTGCTTCCGGAGGCCACAACCCTTTGCCTGAGGGCCTGTTGTGCCTTGCAGGCAACGGCTTTCTCGCGCGGGAATTGTATCACTCAGTCGGAGATCTATCCCAGCAGGAACTAAAGATGGGCAGCGGCGTGAATCCGAGGCTGGAAAGCCTCGGCTACCGTGAGGGGAGAGGCGCTCAGCAGCGCGGGATGGGGACGGCGAGGCTGGTGGAGGACTGCGAACGACTGCTGGTTGCTACCGCCAGTCAATGGCGACGACCTGGACCGGCTTGGAGATGCCCTTGAGGCTGACGGTTCGAGCCTCAGAAGTAGCGAACCCGCCTGGAGCGCCGACAAGTGTCTGCTCGCTGGCCAGGATCTCTCCACCGTTTCCTAAGGCGGCGATTCGCGCTGCCTCATGGATGCCCTTACCGCTATAGTCACGGCCCCGGCGGGTGGCCTCAGCCACGTGGAGGCCAATGCGAACCTGTGGGGCGAAGCCGTGGGCGGTGCGGTGATCGGCCAGCGTACGCTGAATGGCGACGGCGCACTCAATCGCGGAGCCCGAGTCGGGAAAGGCGAAAAAGAAGCCGTCCCCGGCCTGCTTGACTTCTTCTCCTAGATGCTCGGCAAGGAGAGACCTCATGGTCTGATCGTGCCACCGCAGTAGATTTTCCCACGCCTCGTCACCCATCGCCTCGACCAGGTTCGTGGACCTGACGATGTCGGTGAACATGAACGTCCGGGTGGCGCGCCCGCCCTCAGCCGGAGTGGGGGCGCTGACAGGGGCGTACTCTTCGAGGAGTTCAGTGGCTCGCCGGGTGTCTGGAGCGGCACCAAGGCGATCGAAGGCGGACCTGGCCGCCTGGAGCTCTGCCCGAGCAGACTCGTGGTCGTCCTGGACACGATAGGCAGTTGAGAGGAGCATGCGGGCCCTGGCTGCCTCGTAGGGGGCTTCGACCTCCTGCCACAGCCGCAATCCACGCCGAAGACTGAGCACGGCTTCCGCCGCATTGCCTTCCGCCAGATGCAAAGCCCCGCGAACGCAAGCGGCGGACGCCTCCAGTCCGGCCGTCCGATAGTCGCCGGCGATTGCTTCTAGCTCTTCGGCGCAAGCACGAGCTGTGCCCAGGTCGCCGACGACGATGGCGATCTCGACCTGGCTGGGAAGCATCCGGGCTCTGGTGAGACGGTCGATGGTCTGGGAGGCGAGAGCGTTACTGATGGAGGACGACGCGTCCTCTGGCCTTCCCTGTGCAAGCCGGAGCAAGGCGAGGCCTGGCTGGGGCGGAATGCCTATGCTATAGGCGCGCTGAAACGAGTCCTCAGCGGTGGCAAGGTCGCCGCGCCGCAGGTGGATCTCGCCAATCTCGCATAGCGCCTGCCCCACGTGCGGTTGGTTACCTTCGGGTAATTCGTCGCAGGCGGACCTGGCCTCGGCCTCCGCCTCATCCCAGGCGCCGCGAACCCGCAAGACGCCGGCGCGGTGTACCCGGCAGTCCCCCGAAAGGGGGACGATGTTTTCCCGGGCGTTGCAACGTTCAGTCGCTTCGGTCCACTCGCCGGCGCGGCGAAAATCAGCCAACTGCTGGCAAGTACCGACAGTTGTGCAGTAGATGAAGCAAGACGTCGAAGGCCGGAGTTCACCGCTGATCGCAGCGGCCATCGCCTCGTCCAACAGGGGGATCGCTTCTCCTACCGCGCCTCGGTTCATGCATTCCCCACTCCGGACAAGGAGTGCGAGCATCTGGAGGTCGCGGTTGCCGAAGCGCGTGCCGATTTCGGAGATGCGCTGGGCCAAATCAGCGGCGCGGTCGAATTTACCCATCATCTCCATTTCGACGGCGGCCTCGACGACGGCCAGCAGCCCGTGCTCTGGGCATTCCGGCTGATCCGAAAGGAGCCGCTGGGCCGTGCTGGGCCAGCCTCCGGCGACGGCCATGTCCCCTTTCCCTAGGTGGTGCCAGAAGAGATCGAGGGCCTGGCTAGCCGCGCGCCGTGTGTCTTTCCGCTCGGCGAAGGCGGTGTACGCGCGCTCACGGGCCTGAATGGACTCGATGTAATGGCCGCTGACCCAGGCTGCCTCGGCCACATCGGCAAGGTCGTCCGGCGATAGACTTTCGGTCCCGTCAGCGGCGGTGAAGAGCTCGTAAGACTGTTGCCAGGCGTGTCGCCGGAGGGCGTCGCGGGCTCGCTCGAGGGGACTGTCAGCGAGATCAGGCTGAGTCATTAGGGGATCGTACCACTCGGTCAGGCCAACAAGGGCGCGCCCGTCACGCTCCCTGAGTGTGGGCAGGTCTTCGACAACGGACAGGGACTATCGGGTTCACACAGATAGAAACGAGGCCCTCAGCTTCCACGAAAGAGATGGCCTTTTGGCGGTCTAGCGATCAAGAAATCGTATCCGCCCCGGCGGACAAGTTCTGCAGCGGGAGACCGGAATCGAAGCGGCGACCTAGCAAGATAGCGCCAACAGAGCCCATAGTTTCCTGATCTAGCCGACCTTCGGTGTTGGCGATCGTCCTGATGCAGAGCGTCCTGGACTCGCTTCAATAAGGTTTGGCGCTACGCTTGATTGAGCGCTCAACTCTCCTACTGGATACGTCTACTGGCGTCGGTCACGTTCCGTCACGCGGTGCAAGACCGCGCCTATCTAGGCGGACGGTGTGGTGAGATCGGCCAACATCTCCGGCAGGTGGTTGAGCAGGCAGAGGTGGCCCTCCCCAGGGTAGAAGGTAGCATGACAGTCGGGGATCAGGCCGGCCTGGTAGCGGCCCATGGAGACAGGGACGTTGGTGTCAAGTTCCCCCTGCCAGAGGTGGACCGGCACCCGAATGTCTCGCAACTGGAAGCCCCAGGGCCGGGCGTGGAGGACGGCTTCCCACGCCGCTCCCGTCGCGCCAGACCGGAACGCTTCGGCCGCATCCTCGATCATGATGGCCTGGATATCCGGACGCCGGGCCAGCGCCCGGTCGCACTCGGGCATCGCACGGATCATCATGGGCACCGCCTGCCTGGCGAAGCGGCGAACGCCTTGCGCCATCAGCCAGTGGACGATCAGCATCGACCAGGGCGCCTTCCCTGCCAGGCCGATAATCAGGCGGTTCTGCCTGCTCATCTGCTCAAGACCGATAGCCGCGTCGAACGGGCCGACACCGCTGATGATTCCGGCCGCGCTGAGGCGATCCGGGATCTTCAACGCGCAGGCGGCCGCATAAGGTCCCCCGCCGGAAACACCGGCGACGGCGAAGCGGCCGATCCCAAGCGCGTCGGCGAGCTCTACGACGTCGGCAGGCCAATCAAGCAGGGCGCGATTCTTCTTGAAGTCCGAGAGGCCCATTCCCGGCCGGTCCGGCGCAATCATCCTTACGTGCGCCTGGGCTGCAGCCTTTTCACCAAGCCGCGCTTCCAATCTCGAGCCCGGGAAGCCGTGGAAGAAGAAGAGGGGGTGTCCCCTGCGGATCGCCGAACTCCCCGTACCCGAGCAAGCGGCCATCACGCAGCCGCAGCACGTTATCCGGATTGAGACCGGTCATCGGGGCGCTCTCAACTCTCAATCGTTATCCGCGCTTTCGACGTCGTTGGACTGGCCAAACCGCAGTGCGGCACCCTCCACTGTGTACGCGATGCGGACGCCATCATCGGTCGTGAAGTAACGGATCTCGCGTTCCATACGGCGAATTGTACAACCAGCGACCTGGGCCCGTGCCGGAATGCTACGACAACGCGCGGAAGAAGCTCGGACTCTAGGAGCCAACGGCCGCAAATCGGTATCTGGAGCGGGAGACGAGGATCGAACCCCGCGCGACGGCTGCTACGGTTCTACGGTGTCGTACTTGGCGCGCAATCGCGACAATTCATCAGGCCCGGCGGCCGTCGGTGGCCACCCATAGGCCTCGAGCTCCTGGAAATACTTCTCGAATCCTGGCGGCGTGCATATAAAGAGCAGCCGGCCAACTGTGTCGCCGACGTTTCTGAACGAATGGAGTGTACTCGGCGGGACGAACACAAAAGTGCTGGGTCCGCCTTGCACAGCGTCGTCACCAACCGAAAACGAGTAGTCCCCGTCGAGCACATAGAAGGACTCCTCCATCCTGGTATGCAAGTGCGCGCTGGGGCCGTGACCCGGCGGATTGCTCAACCGGATTACACTGACGCCCCCCGACTGCTGGGCCGTCTGTAGATAGACGGGGCGAAAATCCTCTGCACCTGAACGATCGGGCACCCTCAGCTCCTCGGCAAACTGAACCTGAAAACCGCTGTTTCGGGCCATCTTAGCCATCTGCTTCCGGAGGCCACAGCCCTTTGCTTCCAGAGCTTTCTTGCTCTGTAGGCAATGGCTCTCGCACCGGAACTATATCACTGAATCTGAGGTCTACCAGCCCAGCAGGCGCTCGAGGAGACTCGGGGCGCAAGGTCGCGTGATCCTGTTAGACGCTAATCGACGATCGCCGAGTAGACGATGTCCTTGAGCTGGCCGCGAAAGTCGAACGTCGTCGACGGCATCAGCTGCGTCATGAAGATCGCGAGGAGGTCGTCCTTCGGGTCCACCCAGAAGTACGTCGATGCCGCACCACCCCAGAAAAACTCACCTTCGCACGGCAAGCCGGCCGCTATCTGGTCGATCGTCGTCGCGAAGCCCAGGCCGAAGCCAGTGCCCTCGTATTTCGTCTCCGAGAAAAGGCCGATCGCCATGCTCGCCAGGTTGGCGCCGCCAGGCAGATGGTTCTGTGTCATCAACTGCAGCGTGCGCGATCCGATGATGCGCGCGCCGTCCAGCTCACCGCCTCCGCGCAGCATCTCGGCGAAGCGGAGGTAGTCCGCCGTCGTGCTCGTCAGCCCGCCCCCACCGGAGATGAACGTCGGCTCTCGCAGATAGGTGCTGCTCGCCGGATCGTCAATGAGGACCATGGTTTTGTCCGTTTGCCTGGCATAGTTGGCCGCAAGGCGATGCGCCTTCTCTGGCTTGACGAAAAACGCCGTGTCCACCATGCCGAGCGGATCGAATATGGCCTCTTGAAGGTATTGGTCAAAGGGTTCGCCGGAGATCGCTTCCACGAGATATCCGCACACGTCCGTGGAATACGAGTACATCCACCGGTCACCTGGGTCGTACATGAGGGGTACATGGGCCAGCCTCTCAACGAACGTGCGCAGCGTCTCGCCCCGGCCGCGAATCACCTGCGCTCCGCCGTACGCCCGGTCGACAGGGTGATCCGTCATCCCGTACGACAGTCCTCCCGTATGGCTCAGGAGGTGGCGGAAAGTCATCGGCCGCGCGGGCTCTCGCGTCTCCATCGTCTCACCCTCGCCGGACACGTAGACCCTCATTTCGCGCCATTCCGGGATCACGTTGGCGATCGGGTCGTTCAGCTGAAAGCGGCCCTGCTCCCACAGCATCATCAGCGCGACCGACGTGATCGGCTTCGTCATCGAGTAGATGCGGAAGATCGTGTCGTCCGTCATCGGTCTCCCGCGCTCGCGGTCGGCCAGGCCCAGCGATTTGAAGTAAGCAACATGGCCGTGCCGTGCCACCAGCGTCTGGCAACCCGCGATCTTGCCAGGCGAAACGTAGCTCCGGTCAAGGTGCTCCGTGATGCGCTCAAGTCTCTCGGTCGAAAGCGCGGTCCGATTCGGATCGATTTGCATGTGTCCCTCCCGTCGCGCAGCGGCGCTGCGACTTCCATTTCGCAAGTCAACTTTACAACGTCGCCATTCGCCAAATCCCAGGGTGGAGGATTTCCACGCCGCGGCCATGTCACGCGTTTACTGACGTTCCCTTTGCCTTCGTCGTCGCGCTAGCGAGTTTCCTCTTCTTTATCCTCGTCGGCGCGGTATACTTCTTGCCAGCAGGATTGCTGGTCGCAAATGCCTGGGAATCCCGTCGTCGGCAATTCAGCGGACCCGAGTCGCGCGCTGCCAGGGTGACCCGGAGGGTAAGTCTGATACGGGGAGCGGAGCTCGCGGGCTATCAGCGCGAGCGGTCGACTTGTTTGACTGAGAGAAACGTGTCTCACATACGGTTTCGCGTCGCATTAACGCTTGCGGCAGTCGTTTTCGTTGGAGTGGTCCGCGTCGCGAACGGCCACAGCAGCGGGGGTAGCGCAACCGTCACGTCAATCGCCCCCACCAGTCAAAGCTCCTCGACGACAACAGCCCAGGTATCGCCTTCAGCCACACAGAGCGCGGCCGCCACAGCCACACAGACCGTGGCCGCCACTCCGGCCGGAACCGACAACGGGCTCTGCATAGCCACGGCAACAATGAGCCTCCCCGCTCCGCCGAGTCCCAACTACACACAAACGGTGACCGGAGTATTAAGCTGTACCGACGGCATCGCTCCAACCGGAGCCATCATGCACGCGGTATGGCACGAAAAGCAGGCGGACAAGACGTGCGACGCGACCGCCGACGCGACCGGTAGAGCCTCATGTGACCGGCAGATCGGCGCCTTGACGCCAGGCTATAAGGTCGTAATCGATGTGACCTTCGGACTCAATGGCGCCTCCTACGCTACGACCACTAGCTTCACGCCTCAGTGACGCTGGTGGCGACGCCGAGGAGGAGTCGTTCGAGCGCCTGGCGGCTTGATTGTTCGGGAGGTGGTCGCCGCGAACACTAACAACGGTAGTGCGCGGTGGTACCGTAGTTGAATGGTTGTTCGCACGACGGGAATCGACGCGAAGATATAGCCGTTGGGCATGTTGATTGGGCTAATCGCGGACACGCACGGCACGCTCGATAGGCGCGTTCGGCCGGCTTTCGAGGGCGTCGGGCTGATATTGCACGCCGGGGATATCGGCTCCGAACAGGTGCTGGCCTGGCTGGTGGAAATGGCGTCAGTGACGGCGGTGGCCGGCAACAACGACCTGCACCTCGCTCACCTCGGGCTGCCACTCCACGCCGACATCGTGCTGGATGGCGCCCGTATTCACCTCGTGCACCGTTTGCAGGACGCGCAGCCGCTCGCCGAGACGAATGTTGTGGTGTACGGACACAGCCATAAGGCGCTCGTGGCAGAGCGGGACGGCCGCCTCTATGTGAACCCGGGCGCGGCGGGCCGCGTCGGCTTTCATCGGGAGATCACTGTCGGGATCCTGCAAGTCGACGACAAGGGATGCCGGGCGGACATTGTGTCACTCGGGTCCCGAAACGCGCCTCGTGAGACAGGCGGTCGGCCGTGACCTCGAGACGGGACTCGGCGGCGCAACTCGGAACGCAACTCATTCGATGGTGAATGCACGTCGAGCGATCGTGTTCGGGTTGTTTCCAGCACTGGGTGGCTGGCTCGAGATGCACGAGAATCCGCCGCCCGTGCCCGGTAAGCCGTTCACACGCCGACCGCGCTCCGTGGATTTCTTGATCTCAGCGTTAGGGCTGATCGTGTTATTGCTGGGACTCATGCTTGGCGTACGAATAGTATCGCTAATCGGAATCGGCTACGTCGCCGTGGGGTTGATCAGGCCTATCACTCGTGCGTTGATTCCGCACAAGTTCGCCGAGACGGAAATCCAATTCATGCTGCTCACAAGTCCGCATACGCTCGTGCGGCTCGGCTGGTGGGTCCTGCTAGCGCTTGTACTGGTCAACGGGCAGTGGATCGCGGTGGCAGTCATCGGCTTGTTGCTCGTTGTCTCGGTCGCCACCGGTTTCGCGACATTGGCTATCGTTCAGCGCGCGAGAGCGAGGAAGGAACACAACGCCTAAGCATAGGTAGACTAACGCAACTAGAATCCGAGCTTCGACGCATCGGCTCAGCGTACAGCGGCAAGTGGGCGTACGCCCTGACTGATCTCGGCTCCGGCGAACACATCGGCTTCGGCGAAGATGACGTTATGCCGACGGCGTCCCTCATCAAAGTGCCCGTTCTCGTCTCTCTCTATCAGGCGGTTCACCAAGGATTGATCAGCCTGACCGATCGTATCCGGTACAGAGAGGATCAGCGATGTTTGGGTTCCGGCGTGCTCATTCACCTGACGCCCGGAGTCGAGATGGCCGTACGCGACGCGGCCGTACTGATGATCATCATCTCCGACAACGTCGCCACCAACATGATGATCGACCTCGTTGGCCTCGAGCAGGTCAATGAGACCATGCGGCGTCTGGGGCTGGACAAGACGATGCTCTTTCAACGCCTGGGCGATACGAAGGCAGGCCTCGACGCACGCAAGATGTCGGTGAGCACTGGGCGTGAGATGGCCCGTCTACTTGAGCTGATCGCGCGACACGAGGCCGTGTCGCCAGAGGCGTCCGAGGACATGCTGCGAATCATGCGTCGACAGGATTACCGCCACGAGCTGTCACGCCTCCTCCCCCTGGAACGAGCTGAACAGGCTCGACAACCACAAGGAGAACTGGGTCGCCGAAAAGGGTGGCTCGTTCCTGAACGGCATCCGCGCGTCAGGCGCCATCTTCCACGGGCCGCGGGGGACCTTCGTCCTGGCATCGTTCTTCGAAGGTGGTACGAGCCCCGGCTTTGGCCGAAATGCGGAAGGCAATGAGGTACTCGGTGCGTTAGGCTACGCCGCCTGGCGCAAACTGGCGGCCGCTGAAGCTAGCGACAGGGTTGACCTTCGCTAGCGTCCGGCCGGGGTTCGGATTGCCGGAACACGGGTGACGCAACAGGCTGACTGGAGACGGGACGGCCTTTCATATGCGCGGCCAGACGCCTCGTCTGAGGGGATCGGGCACCGAAAGGATGCATCTAGAGTCATCGACGGTCCCCGCATGATCTGGCGCGTGATTCGCAGGTACATGCGAAGTTTCCTGTAGTAGTCCCGTCCGACGAGTTCCTCGAGCCCCGCGCGGTGAGTCTGCATGTTCCGCAGCCACGCGTCGACCGTCTTGTAGCCGTTCTCCATTTGATTTCTTCCGGAGTAAAATGTGCGAGATGAGCGAGAGGTGGACAGCCGACCGCATTCGAGACCAGCATGGGCGGGTCGCGGTCGTTACCGGAGCGAACAGCGGCCTGGGCTTAGTTACAGCTCGCGAGCTTGCCCGGGCCCGTGCCAGTGTGGTTCTCGCTTGTCGCGATACTCGCAAGGGTGAGACGGCCCGCCAGGGGATCTTGTCGTCGGTGCCTGCTGCGCAGCTCGAGGTCGCCGCGCTAGACCTCGGGAGCCTCGATTCTGTCCGATCCTTTGCTGAGCGGTTCAAGGATGAACACGCTGGGATCGATCTGCTTATCAACAACGCCGGCGTAATGGCTCCTCCACGACGGCAAACGGAAGATGGCTTCGAGCTCCAGTTCGGGACCAACCACCTTGGCCACTTCGCCCTCACGGGTCTCCTCATCGATCTGATGAAGGGGCGCAATGACGCGCGAGTGGTTACTGTCAGCAGCGGAGCTCACAGAATGTGCCGGATCGCATTCAACGACCTCCAGGGCGAGCGCAAGTACCGTCGTTGGGGCGCTTACGGACAATCGAAGCTGGCGAACCTGCTCTTTGCCTTTGAGCTAGATCGTCGCCTGCGGGCAGCCGGCTCCTCCATTCGCAGTATGGCTGCTCATCCGGGCTATGCGGCGACAAATCTCCAATCCGCCGCCGCCCCTACTCTGGACCGTCTGCTGATGTCCGTCGCGAACCGTCTCATGGCGCAAAGCGCCGAAATGGGCGCCTTAACGACTCTCTACGCGGCCACCTATCCGGGGCTTCTAGGGGGAGTTTACATCGGGCCCGACGGGTTCCTCGAACAGCGGGGTTATCCGAAGCAAGTAGCTGCGAAGCCGACTGCTCTCGACAAAGATGTCGCCCGGAAGCTGTGGGACGTGTCCGAGGAGCTAACCGGCGTACATTTCCCGCCTCTCGGTTGACTCGACGACTCTGACCCTCGGCAAAGAGCTCGTAGTCGACGTTCGTGACCGCCGCGCCAACATCCGCTTTCGCCGCGAGAAGGCGGCAAGCC
>DAINDD010000057.1:7059-18222 GCA_036732045.1 Chloroflexota bacterium | reverse complement strand
CGGCCCTTCGACTGTCCGCTGCGGCGGACGCTCAGGACAGGCGCCGGCAGGGCTTCGCCCCTCTGCACTCCCCCGTGGCGCCACTCCGGCGAAGTCACGACCGACGCGTCAGGACAACTCCGTCCAAGGCCGATCACTGTCCCCGTGAACACCATCAGAACGGCTGTGCCCGCCACCTCGATAGCAGAGGAGAGCGGTCACCTCCCCACCACGCCCCTCCCACAAAGGGGGGAAAGGGAATCAGGGGGACGCCCCCTGGCCCCGGCCCTTCGACCGTCCGCTGCGGTGGACGCTCAGGACAGGCGCCGGCAGGGCTTCGCCCCTCTGTACTCCCCCGGTGGCGCCACTCCGGCGAAGTCACGACCGGCCAGGACAACTCCGTCCAAGGCCGATCCTTTTCGCGGCGGGCGAGATCAGCCCCTCCGCCCTCAGCCCCGCCCCGTCTGGACAGAACTGAAGCTTTGTCCCTAAGTGTCCCTAGGCGGGGGGCAAGCAGTGATGGGCGGCCCCTTTGAGAGCCTCAGAGTGATGGGCGGCCCCTTTGAGAGCCTCAGTATGAGCGCGACGGTCAGGGCTGGGGCCCTGACCCACAGATGGGCTTGTCGCTACGCCCAGCGCAGCCGTCCGCGTAAGATGGAGGCGCATGATCTTTTACATCGGGCTGGTGAAGGACGATCCGTTCGCCGCCCTGGTCTTCGTAGCCGCCATCGCTGTCGCGCTTGTGGCCGGCATCTCGTTCCACGAGTTCTCGCACGCCTTCGTCGCCGATCGCCTGGGCGACCGCTTGCCGCGCGCGCAGGGCCGCGTCACGCTCAACCCGCTCGCCCACCTGGACCCGACGGGGACGCTGCTGATGGTGATGGTCGGCTTCGGTTGGGGGAGGCCGGTGCAGATCAACCCCAATGCCACCGCCAATCCGAAGGCGACGCTGGGCCTGACCTCGGCGGCCGGCCCGCTTTCCAACTTCCTCGTCGCCGCGGCGTTCGGGCTGCCGCTCAAGCTGGGTATCTTCCCGTGGATCTCGCCGTTTAACACGACTGCATTCAACGTGCTCTCGCTGCGCGGCTTTAGCACCGATCAATACGCCGGTCTCTTCCTCAGCTCGATCGTGCTATTCAGTATCATCCTCGGCGTCTTCAACCTGATTCCGATCGCGCCGCTGGACGGCTTCAAGGTCGCCATCGGCATCCTCCCACACGAAATGTCCCGCGAATTCGCCAAGCTGGAGCAGTACGGCCCGCTGATGCTGATCGCGCTGATCGCGCTGCCGTTCCTGACCGGCGGCCGCTTCGGGCTCCTGTTCCAGGTGATGCAGCCGGTCATCAAAGTCCTCGCGCAGCTGTTCGCCGGCGTCCACGGCAATGTCTTCGTCTGACGGTGCGCGCTACCGTTTCCGGCAGCTCCGGCGCTCGCTCCGCGCGAACGTTCGGGCCGGCGACCAGAACACGGCCCGGCGCGTGCTGGGCGAGCGTCTCTTCCCGCTCTTCGATTCGATGCAAGCGGCGGACCAGCTCCACTGCCTGGACGTCTACCAACGCCTCGTCAAGACCGGCTGCTCGGACGCCGAGATGCTTCAGGCGGCGCTCATCCACGACGCCGGCAAGGGCCGCATCGCCGGGGCGCGGTTCGGCGTGCGGCACCGCGTCGTCTACGTCGCGCTGGAACGCACACCTCGCCTCCTCGACCGTCTGGCTCGATACAACCGCGGCCTGGCCTCGCTGCACGGTCACTCGGGCAAGACGATCGCCCTGGCGCGAGAGTACGGCGCAGCGCCCGGCGTCGTAGATCTGCTGGAAGCGATGGACAACCCCTTGGACAACAGTCAGGCGCGCGACGAACGCGCCCGCCTCCTCAAGGCGGTGGACGACCAATCGTAGGAGTAAGCTATAGCCGATGAGCAGCGAACCGAAAACGAAGATCACAATCGTCGGGCTGGGACTGATCGGCGGCTCGCTGGGCATGGCGCTCAGGGCCGGCCTGCCGGACGTCGAAATCGTCGGCCACGACCGCGACGCAGAGGTCGAGCTCAAGGCTCAGAAGAGGGGCGCGATCACCCGCCGCGAGCACAACCTGCCGCGGGCGATTGAAGGCGCGTCCATCGTCATCGCAGCGACGCCGATCACGACGATGGCCGACGTGTTCAAGCAGATCGCCCCGGAGCTGCTGAACGGCGCGCTGGTGACCGACACCGCAAGCACGAAAGCAGAGATCATGCGCTGGGCGGCCGACTTGTTGCCGGGGCACGTTAACTTCGTCGGTGGCCACCCGATGGCGGGTAAGGAGACACAGGGCATCGAAAACGCGGAGGCGACGCTCTTCCAGGGCCGCGGCTACTGCATCTGCCCATCGCTGAGCGCCAGCCCCAGCGCCATCCAGCAGGTCGCCGGCATCGCGCAGCTCGTTGGCAGCGAGCCGCTGTTCATGGACGCCGCCGAGCACGACCAGTACGCCGCCGCGGTCAGCCACCTGCCGCTGATCGTCTCGACGGCGATGTTCACGCTGCTAAGGTCGAGCCCATCCTGGGAAGACCTCGGCGTGATGGCCTCGTCCGGCTTCCGCGACATCACCCGGCTCGCCTCGACCGATCCGGACATGAGCCACGGCATCTGGCGCACGAACCGCGAAGCCGTCATCCACTGGCTGGAGCGCATGATCGGCGAGCTGTCGCGCTTCCGGGACATGCTGCTGGACGCGGAAGACGAGGCGCTGCTGCAAGCCTTCGTGGAGGCGCGCCTGGAGCGAGAGCACTTCCTGCGAGAGCCGCCGCGCCGTCTGCCGCTCGACACGCGCCCGGCGATCGATGGCCGGCGCGCCCTGATGGACATGATGATCGGCGGCATGATGGCGGACAAGCTGCGCAAGGCGGCGGAAATGCCGGAGCTGGGCGGCAAGGCCCCGGCGCCGGACAAATCGAAGGGCGAGCGGGCGCCGAAGAAGCAGCGCCCCTCTCTGGCGGCACGCATCGAAGAGGGCGTACGGCGAGACCTGGAGAAGATGGAGGCGCGCTCCCCGGAGAAGGACGCCGGAGACGAATCGCCACCGGATACGCCTGAAGGGCCGCGGGGCGCATAAATTATCTCTATCATCTCGTAAAACCACCGGCATTCCGTAAAACCGCCGCATCCGCCCGTATGCGCGGTTATTGGCACTTCTATAGGCGGCAGTTATCATAACCTCTGTTGAACGGCGCTCCGAGTGTATGCAAAATCAATCCAGGGTTGGGGGCTGAAGGAGGAGAAAGATGCCGCAGCAATCGAAAAACGGCACCGGCACAGAACTCGTGCACGTGGGTTTCGGCAACTTCCTCGCGGTCAACAAGGTCCTCGGGATCGTGACGCCCAGCTCCGCGCCCATCCAGCGGATGATCCGCGAAGGGAAGAAGGAAAAGCAGATCATCGATATCACCAGCGGCCGCCGCACCAAGGCCGCCGTCTTCATGGACACCGGGCAGATCATGCTCGTCGCCATCACCCCTGAGGCGCTGGCCGGCCGCGTCACCGCCACCAGAGAGGCCCAGGCCAAGTCGCTAGCCCAGGCCCAGGCCACGGTCGAGTAGGCTGTGGCGGGCCCGCCCCTGCTCGTCGTCCTCACAGGACCTTCAGGGGCGGGAAAAGACTCCCTACTCGATGAGATGAAGAGGCTGCCGGGCCGTCCCTATGCATTCGCGACCACCGCCACCACCCGTCCGCCGCGTCCCGCCGAACGTGACGGCGTCGATTACCACTTCGTCACCCGCGAGCAGTTCCAGCGTATGGTGAACAACGGCGACCTGCTGGAGCACGCCATCGTCTACGGCCAGGAGAAAGGCCTCCCGAAGGCGCAGGTCCGGGAGCAACTGGAGTCCGGCCGCGACGTCCTCCTCCGCACCGACGTCCAGGGCGCGCGCTACATCAAGACCGTCGTCCCGGGCGCGGTCACGATCTTCATCGCGCCACCTTCCGACGCGGAGCTCGAGCGGCGGCTGCGCGCCCGCGGCGGCGACACAGACGAACAGGTGCGGCTGAGGCTGGAAACGGCGCGCCAGGAGGCCGCCCAGGCGGGGGACTTCGACCACCTGGTGGTGAATGATGACCTTGCGAAGTCAGTCGCCGAGATCGAACGCATCGTAGCCGAAGAGCGCTCGCGTCCCGGCCGCCCGCCTATCCAGATCGCCTGACGGTGGAACGTTAGCTGCACCGCTGATACCGTTGGCGACAACCATGGCGAACGACTACCTCTGGTGGCAGACGGGCATCGTTTACCAGGTCTACCCGCGCTCCTTCATGGACAGCGACGGGAACGGCGTCGGTGACCTGCCCGGCATCGAGAGCAAGCTCGATTACCTGAAGTGGCTGGGCGTGAAGGCGGTCTGGATCTCGCCGTGTTATCGCTCGCCGATGAAAGACTTCGGCTACGACGTGTCCGACTACTGCGATATCGACCCGCTCTTCGGCACGATGGCCGACCTCGACCGGTTGCTGGTTGAGACGCACGCACGGGGCATGAAGCTGATCATGGACTTCGTGCCGAACCATACCTCCGACCAGCACCCCTGGTTCATCGAGTCGCGCTCCTCGCGGGACAACCCGAAGCGCGACTGGTACATCTGGAAGGACGCCAAGCCCGGCGGAGAGCCGCCAAACAACTGGCTCGCCAACTTTGGTGGCATCGCCTGGACGTGGGACGCCAAGACCGAGCAGTTCGATTACCACGCATTTCTTGCCGAGCAGCCGGACCTCAACTGGCGCGACCCGGAAGTGCAGAGCGCGATGATGAACGTTCTACGGTTCTGGCTGAACAAGGGCGTCGATGGCTTCCGGGTCGACGTGATGAACCACCTGATCAAGGACGCCGAGTTCCGCGATAACCCCATCAACCCGGGGTGGAAACCGGGCGACCACCCCTACCGACGCCTGATCCCCGTCTACTCCGCTGACCGGCCGGAGGTGCACGAGATCGTCGCCATGATGCGACAGACGTTCGATGCCTACGACGAGCGCGTGATCATCGGCGAGATCTATTTGCCGATCGAGCGCCTGGTCACCTACTACGGCGCGCACGGCGACGGGGCGCAGCTGCCGTTCAACTTCCAGCTAGTCACCAAGCCCTGGAAGGCGCGCGTCATCGCCGCCACGATCGATCGCTACGAAGCGGCGCTGGCGCCAGACGATTGGCCCAACTGGGTGCTGGGGAACCACGACCGTCCGCGCATCGCTTCCCGCATCGGCCCAGCGCAGGCCAAGGTCGCCGCGATGCTGCTCCACTCTCTGCGGGGGACGCCGACGATGTACCAAGGCGATGAGATCGGGATGGAGGATGTGTATATACCCCCGGACAAAGTCGTCGATCCGCCGGGCGTGACGATCGGCGAGGGGCGCGACCCGGAACGCACGCCGATGCAGTGGGACGCCAGCCCGAACGCCGGCTTCACTGCCGCCGCCGAACCCTGGCTGCCGGTCGCGCCCGACTACGCAAGTCGGAACGTCGCAGTCGAGCGAGACGATCCCGGGTCGATCCTGTCGTTATACAAACACCTGATCGAACTCCGGCAATCGGAGCCAGCGCTCAAAGTCGGATCGTACCGGCCGGTGCCAGCTGAGGGCGACCTGCTGGTCTACATCCGGGAGCACGCGGGCGAGCGCTTCCTCGCCGCGCTCAATCTCGGCCACAAAGCACAGACGGTCGTGACAGACCCAGCTTGCCACGGACACATCGCCATCTCCACGCACCTCGACCGCGAAGGCGAGAAAGTCGCGGGGACGATCGAATTGCGGGCCGATGAAGGTGTGCTGGTCAGGCTGGACGCTTAGTGCGTCTGGGGGCGCTTCGGCTCGGAAGTGGTGACCGTCGCAGCAGTGGCGGTCGTCGTGTCGGCAGGCTTCGCGTCGTCGTCCTGGGTGGCGTCGCGCAGCTCTTTGCGGAACTCCCGGATGCCCCGGCCAAGCCCTTTGCCGATGTCGCCGATGCGCGACGCGCCGAAAAGCACGACGACGATCGCGAGGATGATCAGCAGTTCGGCCGGTCCTACGTCTGGCATGTCTGTAAGCCTCTGCCTACAGGATAGCACCGCTTGTCTCGCTTGAGGGTCAGTTTGAGCACCTGACTGCACTGGTCGGGATCAGAGCCTATGTAACGCGACCCGGGAGTAATGAGCGCGGGACGGTCTAGACCGCGTCGTTGGAGGCCACCTTGAGAGTAGAATCCGTCGAAACACCAGGAGAGCTCAATATGACCGATTCGTCAATCGTTGCTCAGGGTTACGACGCTGTATACGAGGCGATGCCTCGCAGCCCCACACTGCTACGAATCTGGAAAGAGAAGGTTGCCGGCGACGAGTACCCAGATGATTTCTCGCATATCAGCTTCTTGACGCTGGCGGACCTCCGCAAGCTGGGCGAGGCCCTGAGCCTGTCAAAGGACTCCGCGTTCGCCGATCTCGCTTGCGGTATGGGTGGTCCGGGAATTTGGATCGCCAGGGAAACAGGCGCATGTCTCACAGGTGTCGATTTCTCGCGTGTCGGTATCACTCAAGCAGAGAAGCGAGCGAACACACTGGGTATTCCGGCAAAGTTTTCCGTTGGCAGCTTCGCCGACACGGGACTCGACGTCGCTTCCATGGACGCGGCGATGACCGTGGACGCATTGCAATACGCGCCCGACAAGACGGCGGCGATCAAGGAATTTGCGCGTATCATCCGCCCGGGAGGTACACTGGCGTTCGTCGCATTCGAACTTCACCCAGAGCGCTCAATCGGCCTGCCCGTCATCGGTGAAGATCGCGTGTCCGACTACAGACCGATCCTGGAAGAGAATGGCTTCAAAGTGGTTGGCTACGAGCAGACTCACGGGTGGCACGAACGGCTGACGGTGGCGTACGGCGCCGTCATCGATGCCGAGGAAGCGCTCAAGCAAGAGATGGGGCCGCTCGCTTCGGCGGCCATGCTGAGCGAAATGAGGTTGACCCTGGAACGTGACCTTTACACAGGGAGAGTATTCGCGGTCGCGCAGCGCAAGTAAGCGGCACGATACCACGCGTTTGGGCACGATTGACGAAATTGTCTGACTTCTCGATTCAAACCTGCCTGTTACTCCACCAGTGCCCGCGTTGACACGTTTTGCGGTCGTTGATACACTCCTTGCCAACCGAATAATCAGCGGCAAGGAACGGGACTAGTACCCCGCAGAGCGGGATCCAGAGAGCCGGGGACAGGTGAGAGCCCGGCGTCAGCGCAGCAGGGGAATGGACCCGGGAGCCGCCAGGCGAAAGCCAGGAGGTGAGTAACCGAGGCCGGAAAGGGCACCGTTACAGGCTCAGCGCTTCACCTGTTGGTGGTGCGTGGAACGAAGGTCGGCCGCTTCGGCGGAAGACGAATCAGGGTGGTACCGCGAGAACCCCTCGCCCCTAACGGGCGCGGGGTTTTTTGATTTGCGGAAGCGACGTAGAGACGACCCGCCGGGTCGTGTCTACAACGGCAGATACGGGAGACAACAAATGAAGACAGGTGAAACGACCGAAATACCGCCGGCCACCAGCGAGCCGATGAAGGCCAAGCCAACGTGGACGCGCATGTTGACGGGCGACCGACCCACCGGGGCGCTTCACCTCGGGCACTACGTCGGGTCGCTGAAGATGCGGCGCGATTTGCAGGACCAGATCGAGACGTTCGTGCTGATCGCGGATCTGCATGTGCTGACGACTCGCACCGATAACCTCAGCGAGATCGGCGAAAACATCCGCGAGTGCGTGCTCGACTATCTCGCGGTGGGGATTGATCCGGAGAAGACGACGATATACCTGCAGTCGCTGGTACCTGAGTTGCTCGAGTTGTTCTGGCTGTTCATGCCGCTGGTAGGCGTGGGGCGGGCCCAACGCATACCGACGTTGAAGGAGCAGATGAAGAATCTTCAGCTCCAAACTGCGTCCATGGCGTTGCTCTCCTACCCGATCTTGCAGGCGGCGGACATTTTGATGGTGAAGGGAAACGTCGTGCCCGTCGGTAAGGACCAGGCTTCGCACGTAGAGCTGACGCGGGAGATCGCGACTCGCTTCAACCAGACGTACGGCGACGTTTTCCCCGAGCCAGACGCGTACATCACGCCGGTTCTCATCGGTACCGACGGGCAGGCCAAGGCGAGCAAGTCGATCGGGAACGTAATCATGCTCTCTGACCCTGCGGACATCGTCGAGCAGAAGGTGCGATTGATGTACACGGACCCAGCCCGAATCCGGGCGGACATCCCGGGCACGGTCGAGGGAAACCCGGTGTTCATCTACCACGAGATCTTCAACGATGACCCGGACGAAGTGCGCGACCTGGAAGAGCGCTACCGCAAGGGCACCGTTGGCGATGTCGAGGTCAAGAAGAAGCTGGCCGCCGCGCTCAACCGCTTCCTCGACCCGATCCGGGAGATGCGCACAAAGTTCGGAGGGAAGAAAGGATACGTCGAAGAGATTATCGAGGCGGGATCAGTCCGTGCGCGGGAGGAATGTCGAAAGACCCTGGCCGAAGCGCGCGAGAAAATGGGGCTGACTTACTTCCGTCAACTTGCGCGCCCCCGCGACGATCGGCTGGCCGCCGTGCAGGCAGCGGTGAAGGAGCTTCCAGATGATCAAAAACAAGTAATCTCGATGCTGTTCGACCAAGAGCTGCCCGTCGCGCAAGTCGCTAACTTGCTTGGACTGTCCGCCGCTCAGGTGAGGCTTACTAAGCACCGCGCTATGGCGACCCTTCGCGAGCGAATCAAGGATACGACGGCGAAATCAATCGAAGAATACCTCCGGCGTATGCGCGCTGACCGCGACCTGGAGGTGAAGTGATGATTCGCACCCAAGCCCCGGAGCACCGCTGGCGCCACATTTCAACGCACGCATCTACACGATTCGCAAGTTGACAAAGTGGTGCTGAAGTGAACTACCAACCTTCGCTGGAACAAGTCATGGAAACCGCAAGACGCGGCGACAACAACCTTATACCTATATACCGCGACGTGCCGGCTGACCTGGAGACGCCGGTGTCGGCGTTCCTTAAAGTCGCGCGGGGGGAGCATTCGTTCTTGCTCGAGTCCGTGGAGGGCGGCGAGAGGCTCGCCCGCTACAGCTTCATCGGGACGGAGCCGTACCGCGTCTACAAGAGCGGGCCTTACGCTGACCCGCACGACGGTGTCGACCCGCTGATCGAGATCGAGCAGGAGATGTCGCGCTACAAGCTCTCGCACCCCAAGGACAGCGAAGCGCGTACCAGCCTGCCGCGTTTTACCGGCGGGGCGGTCGGGTTCCTGGCCTACGACGTGGTCCGCCACTTCGAGCCCCGGGTGACGATCCCGGCAGCGGACGCGACCGGCTTCCCGGAAGCGCTGTTCATGTTCGTCGATTCGCTGCTCGTCTTCGATCACGTCAAGCACGTCGTCAAGGTGGTCGCGCATTGCCGGCTGGACGGCGACGTCGAGGCCTCGTACCGGCAGGCTTGCTGGAGGATCGACGAGCTGGCCAAGCGACTGAACCACGCGCTGCCGGCCAGTCCCTACCCGACCGCGCTCTACCACGAGCACGCCGAGCCGGAGTCCAACGTCGGGCACGACCGCTATATCCAAATGGTCCAGCGCGCGAAGGAGTACATCGTGGCCGGCGACATCATCCAGGTCGTGCCGTCGCAGAGGCTCTCGCGCAAGACGGCGGCGCACCCGTTCTCGATCTACCGCGCGCTGCGGACGGTCAACCCGTCCCCATACATGTACTACCTGCAGATGGGCGACTCGTACATCGTCGGCGCCTCGCCGGAGATGCTCGTGCGGGTGGAGGACGGTGTCGTCGAGACGCACCCGATCGCCGGCACGATGCCGCGCGGCCGCGACCCGGACGAAGATGCCGAGATCGAGCGCAAGTTGCTTGCCGACGAGAAAGAGCGCGCGGAACACGTGATGCTGGTCGACCTCGGCCGCAACGACATCGGGCGCGTGAGCCAGCCGGGGACCGTCAAAGTGAAGGACTTCATGATCGTCGAGCGCTACTCGCACCTGATGCACCTCGTCTCGCGCGTCGAGGGAAAGCTGAAGGAAGGCATGTCGGCTTACGACGCGCTACGGGCTTGCTTTCCAGCCGGGACGCTGAGCGGCGCCCCCAAGATCCGGGCGATGGAGATCATCAGCGAGCTGGAGCCGGAGCGGCGCGGGACGTACGGCGGCGCGGTGGGCTACTTCGACTTCTCCGGCAACATGGACACGGCGATCACGATCCGCACAATCGCCATGAAGAACGGCGTCGCGCGCATCCAGTGTGGCGGCGGCGTCGTCTACGACAGCGTCCCCGAGACGGAGTTCCGCGAGACTCTGACCAAGGCCGGCGCAATGCTGGCCGCGATCGACCGGGCAGAGGAGATGGAAGAGGCCGTGCTGGCTGGAAGTTTGGGCTACTAGGTGGACGACGTGCCATCTCGAGTCCGCGCCGCCCTCACACAACATCCGTCCGTCCGCGACGTCCGCCTCGCCGGTTCGCGCGCGAAGGGCTGTCCGTCGCCTCTCTCCGACTGGGACTTCGAGATCGATTCGCCCGATCCGCGAGCCGTCGCCGACGCGCTGCCATTGCTCGTCCAGCCGCTGGAGCCGATCGTCGCTCAGTTCGACCGCCTCGCCCACACGACGAACTACATGCTGCTCCTTCGCGGTCCGGTAAAGATCGACCTCCTCTTTCCAGACCTACCCTGGACCAAGCTCCCGCCCTGGGAAGTCTCGCGCGACACCCTCTCCACCATCGACGCGCATTTCTGGGACTGGATCCTGTGGCTCGCCTCGAAGGTCGAGAAGCAAGATGCAGGCGTGGCTCACCGGTACGAACTCATGTCACGCCACCTTCTCGCGCCCCTCGGCGTCAAGGTCATGCCAGCCTCGATCGAAGACGCGATCCGCCTCTACCGCGACGCCCGCGCCGGGCTGGAGAAAGAGTTCGGCATCGAATCGCCTCGCGAGGCTGAGCACGAAGTTTGCGCTGGACTACGAACCGTGGGGTACAACGTATGAGCGGACAACTCGAAGGCATGGTGGCGATCGTAACCGGCGGCGGCAGCGGCATCGGGCGGGCGATCGCGCTCGGATTCGCGGCGGAAGGTGCGTCCGTCGTTGTCGCCGACGTGAATGGCGACACCGCGGAAGCCGTCGCGGCCGAGATCGGCGCGCAGGCGCTCGCGGTGA
>DAINDD010000057.1:3352-7049 GCA_036732045.1 Chloroflexota bacterium | reverse complement strand
ATGGTCGAGGCGGCGGTCGAGCGCTTCGGCCGGCTCGACATCCTGGTCAACAACGCCGGTCGCGCACGCGGCGGGGCGGTGTCTCGCATGTCGGACGAGGACTGGGACGCCGTCTTCGCCACCAACGTGCGCGGGACGTTTCTCTGCTCGCGAGCGGCGCTTTCGCGGATGATCCCGCAGCGTTCCGGCGTCATCATCAACACGGCATCCGGCCTCGGCATGCGACCGGCTGCTCCAGGAACAGTGGCCTACGGCGTATCGAAGGCCGCCGTCATCCACTTCACGCAATCGCTGGCAGGGGAAGTCGCCCGCTACGGAGTGCGCGTCAACGCGTTCACACCCGGCGTCACCGACACGCCATTCTGGCGTCAGTTTCGGACGGAGGAGGATATCGCGCAGGCGTTCAAGGAAGGCGGCGTGGGCCAGCCGGGCGACCTTGTCTCGACGGTTGTGTGGCTCGCCAGCGACGCCGCCCGCGAGATATCCGGCGTCACGATCAACCGAGAGGTCCACCTGGCCAAAGGAGAAACGAAATGATCTTGCTAATCGATAACTACGACAGCTTCACGTACAACCTTTACCAGTACCTGTGCGAGCTCGGTGCGGAGGTGGAGGTGGCGCGCAACGACAAGATCACGATCGAGGACATCGACCAGATGGCGCCCGAGAAGATCGTGATCTCGCCGGGTCCGGGCACGCCTCGCGACGCTGGGGTTAGCATCGCCACCGTCAAGCACTTCGCCGGCAAGATGCCCATCCTCGGCGTCTGCCTCGGCCACCAGGCGATCGGCGAGGCGTTCGGGGGCGTCGTCGGCGGCGCGGGCGAGATCGTGCACGGAAAGACATCGATGGTTCATCACGACGGCAAGGGCGTCTTCGCCGGCCTGCCTGACCCGTTCGAGGCGATCCGCTACCACTCCCTGGCGATAGAACCCGAGACGTTCCCGGAGGCCGAGCTCGAGGTCACCGCGCGTTCCGACAGCGGAGTAATCATGGGCGTCCGCCACCGCCGCTACGCCGTCGAGGGCGTGCAGTTTCACCCGGAATCGATCCTGACCGGCGAGGGGAAGCATCTGCTCAAGAACTTCCTGGAGATGTAGTGATGTCAAAACAGATCGCAGTCTACGTTGACGACGACATGCACGAACTGATCGGCCTTCTTGCGAAGAAGCACAGCACCTCGATGTCGCGGTTGGTACTTGCAGCAATAGAAGATACGTACGAAGACCAACTCGACGCCATCGCAGGCGAACTCGGTCTGGCCGAGTATCTGGCTGATCCGGCGTCTGCGATCACCTGGGAAGAACTAAAGCACCGATTGAGAGCCAACGTTGAGACGAAAGAACGTGACCGATGATCAAAGAAGCCATCGAAGCCATCGTTAGTGACGAGCGCGACCTCACCGAAGAAGAGGCCGCCGCCGCCATGGAGGACATCCTCCGCGGCGAGGGCAAGCACCTGCTGAAGAACTTCCTGGAGATGTGATTTCATGAATCCCAATCAATTGTTGAGCTTGGTCGAAGGCGGAGAGGGGCAGACCCTGGAATTCAAGGAGTCGCTGACCTCGGGACGTAGACGCGAAGGAATAGAGACATTGGTTGCGTTTGCCAATCGGGACGGCGGTCAGGTCCTATTCGGGATCAATGACCAAGGACATCTCACGGGTGCCAACGTCGGGAAGAATACACTTGAGAACCTCGCGAGCGAAATCGCCCGTGCCACGTATCCGACGCTCCCAGTTCATATCGAGACGGTCCGAGTTGCCGGTAAGACAGTCGTATTAGCAGAGTCTAGCGCCGATCGGCCTCCCGTGATCGGATTCTACGCGTATTCGTCGACAGCCATAGATCCGGACTCGTATGTGGCCACGAAAGATCTCCAAGCCTTCCGGCGCGTCGGACGCGTCAATCAACGAGTCGATTTCATGTGGCTCAGACAAAATATGCCGTCCGACCCAAAGCTTCGACTCAACGTTTACCCCTCAGAGCCGACCGGCTCCAACCAACTTCCGGAAAAGCTCTTCGCTCAAGTGTGGATCGAGCAGCCATCTGCTAGCGCACACTATATCGAGCTATTGACCGAACCACCTGTGTATACAGTCGCATATTACGTGTTCGACCTCCCGGTTCCTCAACGCGATGGGGAGGAGGGGCCGTTCCGTATTGAGACCTCAGATTCCATGGAGCTAGCCCTCGCGGACGATGCCACGGCAAACGCGTTCGAAGGCGATCTGTTTTCGTTCGTCGCGACATATCGTGATGACTTCGGGCTGACGTGGGAGGTGCGTCGGGGGATATACGTTGGCCGCGACGAGGACGGCGTGCAACTGTATCCCATCGATTTCTCGCGGCGGATCAGTGATTTCCCGCCCGAGAGGGGCATTGGAGGGTCCTGAGATGATCAAAGAAGCCATCGAAGCCATCGTTAATGACGAGCGCGACCTCACTGAAGAAGAGGCCGCTGCCGCCATGCAGGACATCCTTGCGGGTGAGGCGACGCCCGCGCAGGTCGCGGCGTTCCTGGTCGGGCTGCGAATGAAGGGCGAAGCCGTTGACGAGATCGCCGGCATGGCGCGCGTGATGCGTGACCACGCTTTGCAGGTCAAGGTCGAGGGCCCGTTGCTCGACACCTGCGGGACGGGCGGCGACGGCAAGGGCACGTTCAACGTCTCGACCGCCGCGGCGTTCGTGGCGGCAGGCGCCGGCGCGCGCGTGGCCAAGCATGGCAACCGCGCGATGAGCAGCGGCTGCGGCTCGGCGGACGTGCTGGAGGCGCTGGGCGCCAGGATCGACCTGACGCCGGAGCAGGTCACGCGCTGCATCGAGGAGATCGGCTTCGGGTTCATGTTCGCGCAGGCTTTCCACCCGGCCATGAAGCACGCCGCACCAACCCGCCGAGAGATCGGAGTGCGGACGGCCTTCAACATCCTCGGCCCGCTGACCAACCCCGCGCACGCGCAGCACCAGCTGCTCGGCGTCGCCCGCCGGGAGATCGCGCCGTTGATGGCCGCGGTGTTGGAGCGGCTCGGCAGCAAGCACGTGCTCGTTGTCCACGGCCACGGCGGCTGCGACGAGTTGACGCTGGACGGCCCTAACGAGGTCTACGAGATGAACGGCGGCGAGACGAGCGAGTACACGACCTCAGCGCAGGAGCTTGGCCTGACAACGGCGCTGCCGTCGGCGATCCGCGGCGGCACGCCGGAGCAGAACGCTGCTGTGCTGACGTCAGTGCTGTTGGGCGAAAAGGGCCCGGTCCGCGACGTCGTGCTGCTTAACGCAGCGGCGGCGCTCGTCGCAGCTGACATCGCGAGAAACCTGCCGGATGGCGTCCAACGCGCCGCTGAGGCGATCGACTCCGGCGAGGCGAGCGCCCGGCTGAAAGCATTCGTGGAACTCAGCGCGAGTTTTGCTTGAAGTGGGATAATTGCGCACGTGACACAGAACACCGAGACCATTCTTGACCGCATCGTCGCCGACAAGCGCGTGGAACTCGCCGCGGCGAAGGCGAGCGTGCACAACGCCGAAATGCGCGACCGCGCGGAGAAGGCACCGGCTCTGCGCGGCTTCGCGGACGCCCTGAACGGTCCCCGCATCGCGCTTATTGCCGAGGTGAAGAAGGCTTCGCCGTCGCGTGGCGTCCTGCGCGCCGCCTTCGACCCGGTCTGGATCGCCGAGCGCTACGCCGAAGGCGGGGCCGC
>DAINDD010000057.1:0-3342 GCA_036732045.1 Chloroflexota bacterium | reverse complement strand
GGCTGGAGCACCTCGCCGCGATTCGCGAGAAGCTGCCGGACGGCCCGCCGCTCCTGCGCAAGGACTTCCTATTCGACGACTATCAGCTCTACGAGGCGCGGGCGTTCGGCGCTGACGCCGTGCTGCTGATCGTGGCGATCCTGGAACAGCCGCTGCTCGAAGACCTGCTCGACCTGGCGGGCGACCTCGGACTCGACGCGCTCGTGGAGGTGCACGACGAGGCGGAGATGGAGCGCGCACTCGGCGCCGAAGCTGACCTGATCGGCATCAACAACCGCAACCTGCGCACCTTCGACCTCGACCTGGCGACGACGGAACGCCTGCGCCGCCTCGCCCCGCCCGATGCGACGATCATCTCCGAAAGCGGCATCTTCGCGCGTGAGGACATGCTGCGCCTGGAGCGCGCCGGCGTCAGCGCCGCGCTGATCGGCGAGGGGGTCGTCACCGCGCCAGACCCGACGGCCAAAGTGCGGGAGCTGTTGGGACAGTCATGACCTACGTGAAGATCTGCGGGGTCTCCGACCCCGAGCACGCGCGGGTGGCGGCGGCCTGCGGGGCCGACTTCGTGGGCGTCGTGTTCGCGCCGTCGCAGAGACAGGTCACGCTCGGGCAGGCCAAGCAGGTCGCGAAGGCGCTCGGCAAGACGTCGGGCGATCCCATCGCCGGCTCGGACGCGGCGACAATCGAGGAGGCGCTGCGCAGGCGGCGGCCGCTGTTCGTCGGCGTCTTTGCGGACCAGGACCCCGACACGATTAACGGAATCGCCGACGAGGTCGGGCTCGATCTCGTGCAACTTTCCGGCTCCGAGCCGTGGGAGGTGAACGCGCACCTGAATCGGCCAGTGCTCAAGTGCATGAAGATGCGGGACGGCGAGACCGCGGCCGATCTGCTCTTCCACTACCGCGGCACGGCGCTGCTCCTGCTCGACCCGTTCGTGCCCGGCGTCTACGGTGGGACTGGCCGCACACTGGACTGGCGCATCGCGGCCGAGATCGCCCGCAAGACGCCGACTGTGCTGGCCGGCGGGCTGACGCCGGAGAACGTCGGCGAGGCCGTGCGAGGCGTGCAGCCGTGGGCCGTCGACGTCTCCTCCGGCGTCGAGACGGACGGCGCCAAGGATCCGACGAAGATCCGCGACTTCATCGCAGCGGCCAGGTCCGCCGACCAGGCGGCGTCGGCATGAGCTCCGTCACCACCCGCCTCGAAGACACCATCCACGAGAACATGGAGCGCAGCGGCCTCTCTGGGCTCGCCATCGCGCTGGTGAAGAACGGCGAGCTCGTGGCGGCGGAAGGTTACGGCATCGCCAACATCGAGACCGGCGAACCCGTCCAACCCAGCACCCGCTTGTCGATCCAGTCCGTCACCAAGACCATCGTCGCCACGGCCATCGTGCAACTGCGCGACCGCAGCCTGCTCGACCTCGACGCGCCCGTCAACGTGTGCATCGCTCCCAGAGCCGTCACCAACAAATGGGAGGCCGAGGCGCCCGTCACTGCGCGGCGTCTCCTCACCCACACAGCAGGCTTCCCCGTCGGACTGCCGACGCCCGGCAAGCTCTCCATCGCTGACTTCATAGCCCAGTTCGCGCGAACGACCTATCGCCCGGGCACCGACATGATCTACGCGAACATCGGCTTCGACATTGCAGGCGTCCTCATTGAGCGCCTATCCGGCCGTCCTGTCGACGACTACCTCCGCGAAGCGATCTTCGAGCCGCTCGGCATGACCTCAAGCGCTCTCGTCAACCCCGCGGACGGCGAGCCGCGCGCTTACGGCCACTACCGGAGTGCCGTGGATGACATATTGCGCACACTCCCGCTCCCGGAATGGCCGGATCACCGAGCGCCGTCAGGCGGTGTCTGGTCCAACGTCTTCGACCTCGCGAAGTTCCTGATCGCGCACCTCAACGGTGGCTCCGGCATCCTGAGCGCCGCCTCCATCAACGAGATGCACCAGCTCCACGCCCGTCAGGGTTCGACCAACTCGGGCCAGGGCATCGGCTTCCGCGTCACGCACGTGAACGGCCACCGCACGATCTGCCACGGCGGCGACGGCTCCGGCTTCACCGCCTTCATCGCCGCGCAGCCAGACGATGGCGCTGCGGTCGCGCTGCTGATCAACACCGGCGGCATGGAGGCCGCGCGTTCGATCATAGGGACCACGGCGCTGGCGTCTTTGGTCGAGCGTGCGCCGCGCACGTTCGCGGTCGGGCAGTTCCCGGCGACCGGCGTCTACAAGTCCACGTTCTGGGACATAGAGCTCGAAGCGCGCGACGACACCCTCGTCCCCACGCGCGGCCTCGTCATGTCTGAGAACCCGGCGCCGTCCACGCTCCACCCAACTCGCGACGCCACGTTCGACGCAGAAGGCGGAATGTTCCACGGCTTCGAGGTCACCGTCGAAGCCGACCGCATCTACGGCGGCGTCTACCCCTTCACGTTCGTCCGCACCAGCGATCTCCCCGCCGCGCCACCCCCCATCGACGAAACACTCGACCTAACCGGCGATTGGTCCGGCCACATCCAGACACCCCTCGGCCCAATCCCCACGTCTCTGCACATGATCAGCGAGACCGCCATCACTGCCGACACGCCCTTCGCGCAGGGAGTTGCCGTCCAGAACGCGCGCGCCACCGCCGGCCGGGTCGAGGGCGATTTCACCCTGAACACCCCCGTCGGCGAGATGCAGATGATCCTCCGCCTCGAAGCGCGCGGCGGCAAGCTGACGGGCGTCACGCACGGCCGCGCGCCCTTCGGCGAAACGCCCTTCGTCACGGAACTGGCTCGCGCATGACCAGCCCCACCCAACTCCCGGACGAGCGCGGGCGTTTCGGGCCGTACGGCGGCCAGTACATCCCGGAGACGCTGATGGCGGCCGTCACCGAGCTGGAAGTCGCGTACCGAGAAGCGCGCGGCGACCCCAAGTTCGAGCGCGAGCTGACGTCGCTGCTGACGCACTATGTAGGACGGCCGACGCCGCTATACTTCGCCAAACGGCTGACTGAGCGGCTCGGAGGCGCGAAGGTGTACCTGAAGCGCGAGGACCTGGCGCATACCGGCGCACACAAGATCAACAACGCCGTCGGGCAAGGGCTCCTCGTCAAGCGCATGGGCAAGCCGCGCGTCGTCGCCGAGACAGGGGCAGGCCAGCACGGCGTGGCGGCGGCCACCGTCTGCGCGATGCTCGGCCTGGAGTGCGTCGTCTACATGGGTGAGGTAGACGTGCTGCGGCAGGCGCTCAACGTCTTCCGCATGAAGCTGCTGGGCGCGGAGGTGCGGCCCGTCGGCTCCGGCTCACGCACGCTGAAGGACGCGATCAACGAGGCGATTCGCGACTGGG
>DAINDD010000056.1:16979-18921 GCA_036732045.1 Chloroflexota bacterium | reverse complement strand
ATTCTGATCAGCACGGTGTAGTCCTTTCACAGGGCGTTAATTAATCGCCTTTATCAGGTGTACGACCGCCGCGCCTGACGCCGCGTCAGTAGCCCCCGCCGCCGTTGGGGGCCGGCGCTGCCGTTGCGCTGGACTGGTTGTTGCTGCTCGAGCCGTTGATCGTAATCGTGCCCTTCATTTGCGTTGGGTGGAACTTGCAGTGGAACTCGATGGTTTGAGCGGCGGCGGTGAAGCTGCCGCTGCTGGACGCCCCAGCGGCGGCCTGAGCGACATCAGTAGTGCCGACGGTGAAGCTGTGCGTGGTGCTGCCGTTGTTCTTGAAGCTGACGTTGATCACCTGGCCGGCTGGGGCCGTGATCGTCGCCGGGCTCAGGCTAAAGTCGACAGCCGTTACCGTGAGGGCCTGCGGCTGTGCTGCGCCTCCGGTGGTCGTCGTGGCGTTATCGCCGCTGCTGCTGCAAGCCGCCAGCAGCAGCAAGGGGCCAACGGCGGCGAGGGCGAGCATTCTGATCAGCATGGTGTAGTCCTTTCACAGGGCTTTAATCAATCGCCATTATCTGGTGTACGACCGCCGCGCCTGCGAGGATTTGGTTTGCAGACATGGCGTCGGCGTTGGCGGTTGGGGTGTCCGTGACGACGGGGTTGCCGTTAGCGTCCGTGAAGGCGCGCGATTCGGCGTCCAAGTAGAACGCCTCACCCGTCGTGGCGTGGACGGTGAGGATGCTACCTTGAAAACTCATAATATGGAGGGAGCCAACGCCTAGAGGGGCGAGGTAACTGCCACTCTTCTCGGGGACGGAGCTCAGGTCCATGGCTGATACCAATACAATCAATACACCGCGCCCTGGACTCCGCGCCTTCAGCACCTGCATACACGACGACATGGTCGCCGTCGAGATCCCACGACCATGAATTCACACCCGCATACCCCATTCCCGAAATGGGGGCTCGTCCCGAATCTACAATTCCGACAGACCATGAAGTTGGCTGAATCGTGGGCATCGTCGTCGGAGCAACGCACAGCCGTCAAGCCGTAAGCCGAGTCTTTCGCGTTGCGCTGGTCATCGGCGGCGTCCTCTCTGGCTACTATCTGGTCCGGCTTGTTAACGCCTATCTCGCTCAGAGGCGGCAGCCGACTGCGTTTCCCGCCGAACGCGCTGACGATCTCTTGAATCCCTTGCGCTCTGTCTTCATGCCGGCGCGGAGAACGCTTCGACGCTTCCAATTGGCCCCGGGACAGACAGTCATAGAACTCGGGCCAGGACCCGGATACCACACGGCCGAAGCAAGCCGCGCCATCGGTTCGTCCGGGCGCCTGCTGTGCATCGATCTGCAGCGGGGCATGATTGAGCGTCTCGACGCGCGCCTGCGCGAAGCTGGCGCTGGAGACAACGTTCGAGCCATTGTCGGCGATGCTATGCATCTGCCGCTCCGTTCCGCCACGGTCGATCGGGCGTTCCTGGTCACGGTTCTTGGGGAAATCCCGCGGCCCGAAGAGGCGCTCACTGAGCTGCGCCGGGTCCTCGCCGACGGCGGTGTGGTCGCGATCGATGAGACCTTTCGGGACTCAGACTACGTGCGGATCGGCAAGCTGCGAAGCATGTGCGGCCGGGCTGGGTTAGTACAGATCGCCCACCACCGGAGCCCTCTCGGTTACACGGCGTGCTTTCGCAGGACCTGGCTAGCTGAGCCATCTGCGCCAATCTGACGCTAACGCCGGTGGTAACTATCCCATGACTGCCGAGATGGGATAGATGGCCAGCGCGATGTCAACGCTAGGGCTCAGTCGCAATACTTTGCGAATGCATCCTTTATCGGTTGCGGGACGGCTGGCACAAACACTCCTCCTGTGCCTTCAGCGACCGGAGGCGCTGATGCCGCAGCCCCATAAGCTTCTAGGGCTGCAATGCAGCGGTCGGGTGCAGCGGCAGGCCCAGCTGGG
>DAINDD010000056.1:0-16969 GCA_036732045.1 Chloroflexota bacterium | reverse complement strand
GGCCGGGGACGGAGCGCCACTCAGCGACGCCGAACGCTATGCCAAATGAGCCTATCCAGATCACTAACAGGAGGACGGTTGCAAGTGCGATGTTCTTAGCCATTAGCAACCCCTTTCATGTGATGTCGCCGATTCTAGTGTATGCGGATGGGGCGGTGCGCTGATGCCCCACTCACCACCTCGGAAGCGACAAGCGCTGTCCAAAGAAGTCGCGCGCAAACGTTTCGATGATACCCGCGACAACCTCATTGATACCGAACAAAACATCGCGCGACGTTGGCCCACTCTTGTCGAAAGCTATTCCAAAGGCTGGGTGGAAGTTCACGTCCACATGTTCGCGCGAGACACGGGCCAATATTGTGCCGTGTTCCACCGTGCCGGAATAGATGAAGGCCGTTCGGAAACTGCGCCGAGGCATCGGCGGTCCACTCCAGAGTCCGCCGTCGAGGGCGCTCAGTATGAGATTGAAGTGCCGGTGCTTGTCGATGTTGCCGAGACTTTCGAGCGCCCAGAGGACGGCGTCTCGGTAGCGGTTCCTTCGATAGCAAGGTTGCAGATTTTTGATCGCTGCTTTCATGGGTTCGGTCATGCCGGCGAGCTTGTTAGGCGAGTACCTATCGAACAAAGGAATATCGTCGAAGATGGGGAAGGCAGTCTTCCAGTCAGGCTTGCGAATGTCAGCCTCCAGGACGAGTTGCCATGCCAAGTGATCAAGGGCGGAACGGTAGTTGTAGAGAGTGTCTCCAATGAAGGGATTAAGGAGCTGGGGTGGCAGGCGCGGCTCCCCCTCAACGCGCCAAATTTTGTCGCCGGTATTAGGCTCAATCTGAGGAATAATGGTACATGGGCCAGCTTTGCCATAAGCCTCGATGGCATTTTCGACAGTTTTCAGGTGCTCACGCGCCCTCGCCCATTTCAATACGACGCTAATGAGGTCACCCATGAGTTACACTCAGATTATGGCCGACAAGAAGATGCAGCGGACCCCGAAGGGCTACGAGATTCCGGTTCCGAAACGCAAGGACTTCGACGCGATTCTCGACAAGGTAGCGAAGCCCCCGAAGCGCTCAACTCCCAAGCGCCGCCCGACCAAGTAGCGCGTCAAAGCGCGTCTCAGCCTCATAACGCTGGTTGTACCGCCAAGCGTACTCATTCAGGTAGCCCTGAAGATGCTTAGCGGATACGGAGTGGTAGACGCCACCAATGCCACGCTTCACCAAAGACCAGAAGCCCTCAATCGTGTTCGTGTGAACGTCCCCACTCACGTAGACCTTCTCCGAGTGGTTAATGCGCCGGTGCCCGAATCCTTCTTTGGTCAGGCGGTCATAGACCTTGTATTCGTCGGTGTAGACCATCGACGCGGGCATGACCCGGTTGACGATGTGCGGAAGGACGGTCGCGTGGGCGACGTTCGGGACGGTCATGGCGACGACCTTGCCGCGACGTTCGACCATGCCGAGCACGGGAGTCTTTTGCTTGTCGAACCCACTTGGCCGGCCAGTGACGCCACGGCGACGCCCGCCGACGTAAGTCTCGTCAACCTCGACCGGCCCTTCAATGCGCGTGTCGCCCTGCTCCATGAGTTCGTGGCGAATCAGGTGCGCCATGCGCCACGCCGTCTTGTAGGTGACGCCCAGCTCCCGCTCCAATTGCTTCGCGGAGATACCGCATCGTGTGCTGGCCATCAGGTACATCCCGTAGAACCAGAGGTGAAGCGAAGTCGAGGACTTGTGGAAGATGGTTCCAGCGGTCGGGTAGAGGTAGAAGCCGCAAGCGATGCAGTTCCAAGCCTGACGGCGCGTGTCGAAGGTGTAGCGCTTAAATGTCCGCTCAACCTCGCACTTCGGGCAGTAGGCGTGCTCGCCGTCCGGCGAGTAGCGCTTGCGCCAAAGCGCTTCAAGGCAAGTCGCATCGTCCGGGTACTGCTCCATGAATTCCATGAGCGAGTATTCGGACTCGGAAGTGTTCGCGCGGGTCGGGTTGTTTCGATCGACAGGAGGCATGATGGAAATCTCCTATTGGGTGTATGACATTACGGGTGACGGAGTAAGAAAGTCACAACGGCGGAGGAGCCTATCACCGTTAGACTGTGAGATACCGGCGTCCACTCGCCAAGGTCTTCCTCAAGCGCTTCCAAAGCGCCCTGTAGAGCGGGGGCCAAAGCGTCGCCAATCTCCTCCGAGAATGGCTCGTGCTGGCCGGGAAGATTCACCGCGATGACAACTTGCTTGAGCAGGTACTTATCAGGCATTTTAGGCTCCCTTCATCCTCAATCTACTCCTATTTACTTCGGCAGTCAAGGGATAATTACCACGCCGGTTAGCGATCCGTTTGACGCGCCTATCTTGGCCCGCGTAGACTTTCGGCGAAGCCAGGAGAAGGCAATGTTATCGGAAACGGAAGCCGCGTTCGTGCGCGAGCGACGGCTGGCTCACCTGGCCACCGCCGATGCGGAGGGGTGGCCGCACGCGGTCCCTATCTGTTTCGTCTACCTCGATGGCTTTTTCTACTCGCCGATCGACGAGAAGCCGAAGAAGCAGGGGACGCTGCGCCGGCTGAGGAATATCAGAGACAACCCACGCGCTGCCGTAATCTTCGACAGCTACGATGAGGACTGGAGCAAGCTCGGCTGGGTATTGGTTCGCGGAGCTGCCTCTATAGTGGGAGACGGGACAGAGCACGATGCCGTAGTGGCGGCGCTCAGCGAGAAGTATCCTCAGTACAAGGCGATGGCGCTGTCCAGCAGGCCGCTGATCAAGGTCACGCCTGACAGAGTTGCGAGCTGGGGCCAGGCCTCATCAACTCGGCCGCCCCACTAACGCCACGTATTTGACGCCGGGTGTGTCGCTTGTAAAATCTGACCGCGGGCTCCGAATCGCGGCGCACGAGGCGCCCCCCTCGAGTACGGCACTCTCGGAGTCCGTTTTGCTGCCCAATCGAGGTCGAATCGAAGCGCGGCCGCGCGCGGGACGCTAACACCTCTCTGTTATTCAGTATGCTGAACTGAGCGGGTGAGGCTGGCCGCGGAAATCGGCGTCTGAATGCGATCGTCTATCGCATCGCCCTGACTCAGGCGCATCACTCACCCGAGGCCCGCGCATATCTCGCTCGACCCGTCGCCGAGGGGAAGACCAAACGAGAGGCCATCCGTGCTCTCAAGCGCTTCATCATCCGGATGATCTGGCGCCTCTGGGAGGAGTGCCGGACTCAACGACTAGAAGTTCCCGTCGAGTTTGCTGCCTGACCACTTGCACATAGGAGCGTCAGTTAGCGACTCCCGGCGCCCGCGATTTCCACTAGTCGCCCCCAGCGGCACCCGGTCGCAGTCTTCGGCCAACGCTTAAGCATCCCCTCTCGCCTGCTGGTGCGTGAGAACCTTCCGACCACCTGTCGTTGCCTTGTCCCTGTCAACGCGACGTTTTGACAGACCGCGCCCGTCGTGTCCATAGTGTCCGCACCACACACACTCCTTCTTCGGAGACAGAGATGACACGCATGCGATTCGGCTGCTTCCTCGCCCCCCACCACCCTCTCGGCGCGTGGGACAGAGCGTCTGACCTCGGAGTCAGAACGTTCCGGGTTCGAGGCTTGGCTGGGGCGCCGGTTCTTCCACGCGATATCATTTGCCCGATGCGAATTCTGCCACCGGCCATATTGCTTACCGTCGCGCTCGCCGTGGCCGGCTGCACCAGTTCAGGAAAACCCATCCGACCCTTCCCGAGCGGCGGCTCCTCACAAACTGTCCAAGCCACTCCGACGGTGCGCCCGACCTCAACTCCGGTTCCAACTCGTCAGCCCAATCTAACAACATCGCCCGGACTTGAACCGCCGCTCTTCGACGCACCCGGCTCGAAGGATTTCCGCGATGTTGGGCGGTATCCAAACTCATTCATTCAGCGGTGGGGCGGCACTGCAGTGGTAAACGATTGCGGAGGCGTTGGACCTGTGCCTGCTTACGTTCGTTTCGAAATCGAATACGACTCCTCGCCGGGCGCCGTAGACCAACGAGTGGAAATCTTGAACTACTTCGTTGACAGACTCACCCCAAACGGGTGGGTTGTACACAGATCCGATGCTTTCAGCCTCATGCTCTATCGGGGAACCGACCCGGGCCCCTACCAATACTACGAGTGCAACCCGGCCGGGCAAACCGAGTGGATATCGATTGTCCTTCCCGGCGTAAAGCCCGGTTTGTACACAGTGCAATTAGTGGTACCTCAAGGCGCCAACCCGTACTGAGATGGACGCCTTCGACCCTCAGCCAATCACTCTCAGCGGCCGCTTTGTAAGGCTTGAGCCGCTGTCACAAGAGCATGTGCAGCCGCTCGTCGAGGTCGCGGCGAGTAAGGGCATCTTTCGCTACTTCCCGGTGCAGATTGACAACGCCGCGGAGGTGCAAGCGTACCTCGGGCATTGCCTGGCGGGATTGAAGTTTGGCGACACGATTACGTTCGCGACCGTGAGTCTTGCCGACGAGCTTCCTCTCCCTCAACGGTGATGACGTAAAGTTTCGGCAGTTTCGAAGTCGCGGGGCGGCCAAACTTAGCTTTGCCGTCATCATCTGCGATGGTGAAGAGCCCGACTTCCGACGACTGGAGTCGGGACAGCCGGTATCGGATCGGACCTTCAAGTTTCATAGTCGCAGTGAACTAACATTCTAACTTAGGATTGAAGACTCCGATGAGTTGCCACTAACACCCGTTAGGCTCCATCTGCGCATGTCGCGGAATGAACTAGATCACGAACGCCGCCGCCCAGGTCGCGGCGCGGGAATCTGCCGAACGGCTGGCCATTCCGGCCTGCATCCATACGATTCGTTCCCGGTCTACTGGTAACGGATTGGTCGCCGAGGCGTCTCCAATGTAGGTAGATATATCGCCCGAACTGGAGGTGCGAGCCTTGAGGATCACACTAGCTGTAGTTGCTCTCTTCGGCCTGCTAATCATGGCCTCAGTAGTCGTAGCGACGCCGTCGCTAGCCGATCCCGGCGGCTGTCCGAACCCGGAATCGGTGAATGGGGCGCTCAACGCCAACGAGAATTCTGCCCACGGAGACGCCAAGCAGTCGGAGCGTCAATGCCTTCAGTCGACACCCCAGCCCACCAGTTCTCCGACCCCCTCGCCTACGCCGTCGCCCACCGCCTCGCCTACGCCGTCGCCCACACCGTCGCCCACACCGTCAGCCACGCCATCGCCTACACCATCGCCTACGCCATCACCCACCGCCGAGCCTTCGGTGACTCCGACGCCAGGACCGGACGCAGATCTCGAAACCTTGGACGCTTCCTTGTCACCGCCCGCTTCCGCAACGGTTGGCGTTCCCTTCCTCATTGGCGGTGCCACCGATGTCGAGAATCTAGGACCCACCGATAACGTTGCGGCCGACGACACCCTCGTACTGTCGTTGCCCGCTGATTGTTCGGCTACGACACCGTTGTCGCTGACCATTCCCGTAGCGACGATGCCGTTGTCAATCACTGTGTTCAACACTGGAGGTTGGTCGGTCACGTGCCTTCAGCCCGGAAGCCATCAGTTCGGTCTTGTGGCGAGCGTGGTACCAAGTAATCCCCTCATCACAGATCCTAATCCCGCGAACAACTCTGCTACTGCAACCGACGTCTTCCTGGACATCTTCATCCCGTAGGGCAAGGTGCTCTCGGACCTCGGAGGATTGTGCAATCCACCGGAGTGCGCCTTTTGCAGGGCGAGGAACCAGACTAACTAACGCTCCTATTCGCAAGAGGTCAGGCGACGAGGGCTTCCCGCCGGTGTAGAGGCGATCGAGCGACACTCCTGCCACAGTTGAGACGGGTCGCTCGCTTGGTGGCTTCATCAGCGTCTATCCAAAGTCGAGAACAAGGGACTTCGGGTGACGCTTCGAGTCATATTCTGGCAAAGTTATATGCAAGCAAGTAGTCTCATCACCGGCCAGGCTTGGCTCGCGGCCTCTGCTTGTGCCGTGCGCCGCCTTCCCTGATACCGCTTCCAGCTGCTACTGGAAGGGTGCCTGTCGAAGGTAAGTCTAGCGAGTCAAAGTCCACATCAGGAAAGCGCCGATCGAAGCCGGCGGCCTTGTGCGTCAGGGACAAAGACATACCCACGGCCACATCCGATTTGATAACGCCGAGCTTCCTCGCCGCCACGGCAACGCGCGTTTGACAGCGGCAATCCACCGATAGAAGCGCCGCAGTTTTTGCGGCCGAACCAACCGCGATACCCAGATCGATGTCACGCAGGTTGCAGTGGGGTCCGGCGAACTCCAGCTCGGCGGAATCGGCCCGAAGCTTTTTCGTCGCTACAAGAAACTCTGCGCAGGTAGCGTAGCCGCAGGCGCCGCAATCATAATTTGGCGGATACCAGTCGGCGATGCCGACGAAGAGGACAGCATCCACGGCCTCAGCCACGTCTGCGTCCCGGAACCAGATCGTCTCCTGCCGTTCTTTTCCGCGAGCCCGCATCCAGTCTGCCAACCGCTTGAGGGTTTCGCGGTCTTCGACGATGACTGTCTCAAGGAAGACGGGCGAGCCCTTGAGGAAGAGCTGACCGCCGGACTTGGGAGCCGTCATCGCTGCGCCTGCCATAGTCCGTGCAGCCTGAAGCACCGTTTCAGCCCGTATCTCGTCGTATCCCATAGGCTCGCTCATGACGCTGACCTCACTTTCAAAGGACAAAGATGTCGAATACAAAGGCGACCACGCCCGCCAGAAGAACGAGGCTCACCAGGATGCCGGCGATAACGGCGACGATGTCTTGAACAGCATCTCGGGTTTCCTTCTTGGGTTACTCCGCCAGGGCCATGACGCGGCTCGTCACCGGCAGAAACGCATATAGCGTCTTGTTGTCGGCGTTCCAGGCGATCGTATGTGCCCGCCCTTCCGTCTCCACTGTTTCGATGACCCGCAGCGTAGAGTCGTCGACTACCACGACGACGCCGGGGTCGCCTACGGCGATGAAGAGGCGCCCCGATTCGCCGTCGTGCGTTATGACGTCGGGCTCTCCCGGTAGGTCTGCGGAACCGATCATCCGTCCCTCATCGCGATCAAGTACGACCAGCTTGCCGTCGTCAGCAGCGCAGAACAGCCGGTCGCCGGCGAGCGCCAGACCATGCGGACCGGCAAAGGGCACGTCGAATGCCCCGACAGGGCGCAGACTGCTGGCGTCCAACACGGCGATCTGCGCTGGCGCGCGGATGTTCGCGTACACCCGGTCTCTTTCGCAGTCGTACACAGCCCACCTCGGACGGCCTGGCAGCGGAAGAGTTGCAATCACTCTCATCTCGTCAAGCGAGACGACCGAGGCGCTGCAATTCTCTCCGATCGGTTCGCCGAGGTTGAACGCGAAGACGTTGCGCCGCGTGGGGTCATAGGCGATGCCATTTGGTCGCGGCCCGGCTTCGACGCTGCCGATCGGCGACTCGTCCGAACAGCGGTAGGCTCTGATGCGGGCACAACCGCGATCAGAAGTGAGCAGCAGGTCCTGCTCCGAGTCGACTACAACGCCAGCCACACCGGGGTGGTCCGGCAACGCGCGCAGGTAGCTGTCAGTCGAACAGTCGATGACGTCGACCCGGTCCGCGCCGGTGTGCGCCAGATAAACGCGCGATTCACCCTGCGTTCCCGAATACACATCGGCGTGATCGAACCCCGGTCGGGCGCCGGCCGGCACTGGGATGAAGCCTTTCGGCCGGAATCCCACGGTGTCAACCTGCCTGGACGAGCTTCTGACAATACGCGTAGAGGGCGTCGTAGACGGGCAGCTCCGCCGCCAACTGCTGATGGTCGTCCTCGTAGCACAGCTGGAACCCCGCCGCGATCGCTTCCAGGCCGCGAGATTCCGGCGTCAGGTCTTTCGCCGCCGTATCCGCACCTCGTACGATCAATGCGAGTTTGCCCAGCGCAGGATCAGACAGCTTGTATTTCTTGATGATCGCGTCGAAGCTGCACTCTGCGCCTTGGTGCCCCAGCTCCACATTCGGAACGTCGTAAGGCGTTGCACCCTCTCGCTCTGCCACGTTCATCACCTGGTCGCCGGGCGCATAGAGGAATTCCGCCTCGGGATCGACGAACTTCCTGATCAGCCACGGGCAGGCAACCCTGTCAACCTTTGGATTTGCCCTGGTTACCCATTTCATTTGAGCCTCCTTCGCATGTGCATGTGAACTGTCGGGCGAATTTCTTCGTCAACGAGCGCGGGGCGCTACGGTCTCCCCTGCGGGCGTTCCACCAGGGGATACCTCCTTTTCTTCGTCGCCAAGTGGAACTCGCCGGAACCAGGCCCACAGCGTCAGGTCGTAAGCAGTCTTCAGCGTTCCGGCGATCACGAATGGCGCGCCCATCGCGATCTGCTGGGCCGCGCCCGCCAGGGCCGGGCCGATTGGCCGCGCCACGTAGCGCGCAGTGTTCGTATAGGCTGCGGCCGCCGTGCGTTCGGATGGGTCAACGAGATTCGAGATGTACGCCTGTCTCATAGGTACGTCCATCTGGCTGAGGGACTGTCGGCTCAAAAGGAGCGCAATCGCAACTCCGAGACTTGGCGCGAATGGTATGGCTGCCAGCAGAATGTTCGAAGGGATGTGGCTGAAGACCATCGTGTTAAGCAGGCCGAAACGCTCCGCCAGGCGCGCCGCCGCCAGGAACGACGCCGTTTGCAGCACGCCAACCCCGAAGAACAGGAGTCCGAGGACTTCCGGTGACACGCCGAACTTCAGTCGAAACCAGTAGGCGATGAAGCTCTGCACGACGAAGCCGCCGCCCAAGGAGTCAACGGCGAACAGCCCGCCCAGGCGGAACACCGTGCCGCGCGATTTCTCTAGGCTGCCAAAGCCCTTCTGTTTCGTCTCTGCTTCTACAGCAGGGGATAGGGATAGCGCGACGGCTGCGCCCAGCAGCGCGACTGGCACGAAGGCGAGGAAGAACCGCTGATCGGTAGGGAGGCTCGGCCAAACGTTGCGTAGAAGAGAAGGCCCGCCCGCGGCGAGCGCGCCCGCTGAGCCGGCGATCGTCGCCGCGGCGTTGTACATAGCGAACATGCGCCCTCGTTGGGCGGATGGCACGCTCTCGGCGATCATCGCCTGCTCAAGCGACGTGAACGGTCCCGACTCGACGACTTCCGTGGAAAGGGTTCCCGTGAGGGCGATGATGGCCAGGATCCAGAACTCGTCGGTCAGGCCGAAAGCGGCGCCGGCCAGCGCCAGACCCGCAAACAGCAACGCGTAAGAGCGCCGCCGGGCGATTCGGTCTCCAAACATCCCGATCGCAATCGACATCAGCGCGGTGCCCGCGACGATGGCAGTCAGCAGCGCGCCAACCTCCGTGCTTGACCAGCCGCGTGCGGCCAGCGTCAGGCCGAGCATTACGGAACCGAATCCGTACGCCAGCGCCCGCAGGCCCTGCGCGACGAAGATTCGCCGGATGTCCGAAGTCACCGGTCACCGCCGAGCAGCGTCGCGCGCTTGCAGTACTCGTAAAGCCCATCGAACAGGGGCTGCGTGATTGCCAGCATCTCGTCATCGCTGCGGACCATCGACAGCCCGCGGATCAGGACGTCCATTCCCGGCGCCTCCGGTGCATCGTAGACTTCGTCGGCCAGGTCCGCCTCGTGCACAATCTTCGCGATCTGGTCGAGTGACGTGTCTTGCAGACTGTAATGCCTGACGATCGTCTCGAAAGTGCATCGCCCGCCGTGATGCGACAGCGGCGCGCCTCTGATGTCGAAGGCCGTCGCACCTTCAGGAATTTCGTCGGGGTCGTTCACGAAAACGAACTCGGCGTCCGCATCAATGAACCGGCGAATCAGCCAGTCTCAACGTAACTGGCGCTTGATCGGCAGCTCGCGGATGCGCTGCCCCGTCGCGTCGAAGACCGCGTTGGCGACGGCGGGGGCAACAGTGACAAGACCCGGTTCGCCGGCGCCCGTGGACGGGTCGCTTGGATTGCCCGCGAGTACGACTTCGATCTCCGGCGTGTCCGTGATGCGCGGGACCTGGTAGCGGCTGAGACTCGTGTTGAGCACGACGCCGTCGCCGATCTCGATCGCCTCGTACAGAGCTCCCCCGAGGCCCATTACGGTCGAGCCCTCCACCTGGTTGCGCACTCCCTCCGGGTTGACCACGAGCCCGCAATCGATCGCCGTGACGACTCGGCGGACGCGTACCTCGCGCCCTTCAACAGCGAGTTCGACGCAACTTGCTACATAGCTTCCGACATCTTCCCCGATCGACAGGCCTACGCCGCGCTTCGTCGGAGCAACCCCGGGCTGCCAGCCGAATCGTGACGCCGCGGCTTCGAGGACGCGCCGGTATCGCGGTTCCGAGAGGTTGCGCATCCGCAGCTCGACCGGGTCGATGCTGAGCGTGCTAGCGATCTCGTCCACATGCGATTCGCGTGCAAAGTGGTTGACGGCGCCACCCAGCGAGCGGTAAGAGCCGACGCGCACCAGCGTATTCGCGCAGTAGACCTTCACCGCGACGTTGCCCACGGCGTACGGTGTCCCCGCACCGCGCTGTGCAATGTATCCCGTCGGACCGGCGTGAATCGCCTCGCACTGCCAGGCCGTGATCGTGCCGTCCGAGTGGAAGGCGCTCTTGATTTCGATCAGCGCGGCCGGGCGGAAAGTGCCTTCGGTCGCGTCTTCCTGTCGAGTGTAGGCGACGCGCACTGGGCGTCCCGCTATGCGAGCGAGCTTCGCTGCCTCGGCGCCCGTTGGGTACCAGCTTTTTGTGCCAAAGCCGCCGCCGATCTCCATCGAGATGACACGCACGTCGGCCTCCGGGATGCGAAACATGCCCGAGAGCTCGGTCCGCAGTCCAAACGGCCGCTGCGTGCCGGCCCAGACGGTCAGCTTGTCGCCGAGCCACTCGGCGACAGCGGCGCGCGGCTCCATCGGCAGGTTGCTGATGTGCGGCGCATAGTACGTCGCCTCAAGGACATGCTCGGCGCGCCGGAATGCTTCCTCCACATCGCCCGCTTCCTGCACCACAACCGGATCGCGCTTCGTCTCGGCAAGGATGCGCGGGATGTCGATCGTCGAACCGTGCGGCCCGCCCTCCCACGTCGCCTCAACGGCGGAGAGTGCGCGCTCGGCAGACTCGTCGTCCTCCGCCAGCACTGCGATCAGATCGCCATCTCGCACGACGCGGACCACACCCGGCATGTGCTCCGCAGCCGACGTATCGGCTTCGATGAGGTGCGCGCCGAACGATGGCGCGCGCAGGATGCTGGCGAACAGCATCCCGGGACGCAGCACATCCTGTGAATAGACGGCGCGCCCGGTCACTCGCGGCTCGGCATCGATCCGGCGGACGTCCGAGCCCATTACGCTGAAGTCTTGCGGCTGGGTCAGCGATGCCTCTTCGTCGATCTCGCGCTCGATCGTCTCGTCTGCAATCAACTCGGCGTACGTGAAGGCGCGGCCCGGGTCGGCGTTCGAGGCGACGCTGCCGCCGCGCTGAACGAGGTCTTCTCTCGGCAAGTCGAGGCGTTGAGAGGCGAGGTCCAGCAGCGCTTCCCGGGCGGTGGCCGCCGCCAGGCGCAGTTGCAGGCCAACACGCGCGGTGGACTGGCTGCCGAAAGTCCCCATATCCCAGGGAGTCTGGTCGGTATCGCCGAGGATCACTTCAACGTCCGTGAGGGGCAGGCGCAACTCGTCCGCGACTTCGACGGCGAGCCCCGTGCGGATGTTCTGGCCGTACTCGACTTTCCCGGCGAAGGCCGTCACCCGCCCGTCTGGCCGCACGAGCAGCCAGCGCGCCTTCGGGCCGGACGGCTTCGTGTTCCCGTACGCGCGTGTCCCGTACCCCGTGCTGGCCGGAAACCCCGGCGTGATGTCGCCGACGATCGACAGACCGGCCTCGCTCAAGACGTTCTCCCTGCCGCGCGCATCACCGCCCGCTCGATGCGGAGGTACGTTCCGCACCGGCAGACGTTGCCCGCTAGTGCCTGGCGCACTGTGTCGCTCGAGGGACGCGGGTCGCGGTCGAGGAGGCCGATCGTCGCCATGATGAATCCGGGGATGCAATAACCGCACTGCATCGCAGACTCGTCGATGAACGCTTGCTGGACACGGTTCAGCGCGCCATCGGTCGCGACGCCCTCCACAGTCGTGATCGAGCCGCCCGCGACCGCGCCGGCTGTGCTCATGCACGACTTCAATGGCTGCCCATCGACGAGTACCGTACAGGCCCCGCACAGCCCTTCGCCGCAGCCGTACTTCGTCCCGGTCAGACCGAGGTCGTAGCGCAAGTAGCTGAGCAGGTTGCGTCGCGGGTTCAGCGCCTCGCGCCGTTCTCCGTTGACAGTCAGGTTCATCGAGAATGTCTCCTTTCGGGCGCCGCCGATTCTACGCGCTACGATAGCAGTGCGTAAAGCCTTGATTCAGCGCGCGGCAACAACTTGTCCGCCTCAGGCGGATCCCGCGAACGGTCGGCAACGCTAACAAACCGTAGTGGTTGAGCTATCGGGTCCAGCTATGGGGCTTCGCTATACGAATCGCAGAACCTGAGATTCCCAGGCAGAGGGTCGCGGGTTCCCTCCCCGTCTCCCGCTCCACTCCCGCAAGCACGCCGCCATGGCCGGCAGCTACACCTGCTCAGCCAGCGGCCGGTGCCGAAAACCTACGCGGCTTCTCGCGCCTTCTTCAGCGCCTCCGTCCACCAGAGCAGCTCTTCAATCATCTGCTGGGCCGCGCCGTCCGATTCCTTCAGCGCCTCGTCCACATCGCCTTCGCGGTAGTGGGCCATTAGCGCTTGCAGGGGCAGATGAACTGCGCGGCGGATCGGCGCCATCTGCAGCTCGACCGCCACCAGCCGTAACTGCTCCACGGCGCGTGCTCCGCCGACACTGCCATAGCTGATGAAGCTAATCGGCTTGCGCACCCACTCGTGGTAAACGTAATCCAGCGCGTTCTTCAGCGCGGCCGGGTAGCCATGGTTGTACTCAGGCGTGACGACGATAAACGCATCCGAGCTACCGATTTCGGCCGTCCACCGCTGTACCACGTCGTTTTCAAAGGGCGCCCGGTCCGGCCGCGCTGGCGACACCGGCTCCTCGAAGAAGGGCATTGGGTAATCCCGCAAATCCAGGATCTTCGCATCGACGCCCGGGTGCTTCTCAAGATGCCGCGCGATCCAGCGCGCCGGCATCTCCGAGAACCGCGTGGGCCTCGTACTGCCCACTATCACTGCTGCAACGCTCATTGGTCCTCACTTCCTGCCCTGGTTACAAATCTATACTAGGACGATAATGAGTACCGTGAGGGCGGTGACGAGCTCACGCCACTCGGCGCAACGCTAATGGAGCCCGCCTGCGCGCTCATCAACTGGGCCGAGAAGCACCAGCCGGAAATCGAAGCCGCGCGCAGTCGCTTCGTCCGCTAGCACTCGCACGATCGCCTGCTCGTCCTCGCGGTTCTCGATGCACGCCGCAGCCTTGAGGCATGAATAGCGCGTACGCCGGCTACTAGCGGAGCGGGTTCGACAGCAGCGGTTCGATTCCGGCACACCGCACCAAATCTACTGAGCGGTCCGGAACCGCCCCTCACCGGACTAGAGAGTCGGCTAACGCCGTTGCCGCCTCCGTGCGACCACTATACAAAGAACGCTAACATCCTGCGCAAAGACGCTCGGCTGATTGGCGAGCGCTACTGGCTGGCCGCTCGCGAGACCGCGAAGCGCGCGAAGGTCGCGGCATTCGACCTCAAGGCGTTCCACGCGATCGCACTGAACATCGGCCCGATGGAGCTCTACTAACTCCAACGCGAGCTGGCTGGCGATTGCTGTTAACGTACAGTACGATCCGACGAGGAGGTGTCGAATTGCCTACAATCCAGATAGTTCCGAGCGAGATCGAACGCTACGCCGCCGAACACACAACGCCGCTGCCGCCGCTGCTGGACGAGCTGGTCCGGGAGACGCACTCCCGCTTCGGTAGCCGCGCCGAGATGCTGTGCGGGCAGGTCGAAGGCCAGTTCTTGCAGATGCTCGTCGCGATGAGCGGCGCGCGCCGCGTCCTGGAAATCGGCACGTTCACCGGGTTCAGCGCCCTAATGATGGCGGCGGCGCTGCCTCTGGAAGCCGAGCTGATCACGCTCGAGCTGAGCGCCGAGTGCGCCGAGTTCGCGCGCGGGTACTTCGCCCGCAGCGAGCACGGGGCCAAGATTCGCCTGCTTGAGGGTCCGGCGCTGGACAGCCTTCGCACGCTGGCCGGGCCGTTCGACTTCGCCTTCATCGACGCGGACAAAACCGGCTACGCCGCGTATTACAAGGCCACCGTCCCTCTGCTCTCGCCCGGCGGTCTGATCGCCGTGGACAACGCGTTGTTCTGGGGCCAGGTTCTGGACCCGAAGGACGATTCCACCCGTGCCACCGCCGAGCTCAACGATATCGTGACGGCAGACGACCGCGTCGCGCATGTGATGCTCACTGTGCGCGATGGCGTTATGCTCGTCCGCAAGAAATAGGCCGCGCCCTCGGCCGCGCGGGGATCTGGCGACGGCTCTGGCGCTAGAAAAACGGCGCTACCCGATTTGAATTGGCGTGGGCGCAAAGCATCCGCTCATCGGTGAGAAGATCTGCTCCTCCCTCGGCTTCGCGGCCGAGGTAGGCCCCATGATCCGGCGCCCACCCGCGCCCCCGCGTGTCATTCTGAGCCGCAGCGAAGAATCTAGCCCTCCAGAATGACAAAACCGGCTCCGAGACAACGCCAAACGCCCTCGCCGGCGACGAGATTCCGCTCATGGCGCGTGTCTTGAGCGTCGTCGACTCCTTTGACGCCATGACTTCTGACCGGCCGTATCGCGCGGCCCTTCCGCTTGCTGAGGCGGTCCGGCGCCTGCGCGACGGCGCAGGCACACAGTGGGATCCCAATCTCGTGCAGACGTTCACCGAGAAGTCTCCGGCGCTAGGTCAAGAGTCTCAAGCGCGATCTCCGGCCAGGGCAACTGACATACGAGGGACAGGCAAGGTTTCTGGTTAACGGCAGACACCGGGGGATCCGGCCCTTCACGAAGCCTTATCGTCCAGCCCGGCGATATGTGTAACCGATCTCCTCTAGGCGGCATCACCTTAGTGATTGAGGAGGAAAAGACAAATGTTTCGCATATCAATGTCCCGCAGACTTACCGTCGCGCTCGGCGCCTTGGCCCTCGCCGTGCTTGTCTTTGTCCTGAACTCCTCCCCTGATGCTGATGCCGCAACCGCGCCCGGACTGGGTGCCGCGGCCAGCTATGCGGTTCTCGGTGGCCAGACCGTTACCAACACCGGCCCAACCACCATCAACGGGGACCTTGGCGTTTCGCCGGGGACCGCGGTCACCAACTTTCCGCCCGGGATAGTGACCGGGGGATCGATACACTCGGCGGACGCTAATGCGCTTGACGCCCAGGGTGCTGTCACCACTGCATACAACGCGCTGGCGGCCCAGCCCTGCACCGCCGACCTCACCGGCCAGGACCTGGGTGGATTGACGCTCACGGAAGGCGTCTATTGTTTCTCGTCGTCCGCTCAATTGACCGGGATGTTGACTTTGAACGCCCAGGGTAGCGCCAGCGCCGTCTTCGTATTCAAGACGGTCAGCACCCTCAAAACCGCAAGCAACTCGTCTGTCCTGGTGACCAACGGCGGGGTGGATTGCAACGTGTTCTGGCAGGTGGGCAGCTCTGCAGTCATCGGGACGGGCACTGTATTCGTCGGCAACATCCTGGCCCTGACGAGCATTTCCCTGACCACCGGCGCCAGCGTGTCCGGTAGGGCACTGGCGCGAAATGGCTCGGTGACGTTGGATACGAACCACGTTGGCTTCGAGGCCTGCGCTATACCAACCGCTACCCCGGCCGCTTCGCCCACGCCGGTAGGCCAAACCCCTTCGCCCACACCGTCACCCACGCCGATCGGCCAAACTCCGTCACCGACACCTTCGCCCACGCCGGTCGGCCAGACACCTGCGCCGACACCGTCACCCACGCCGGTCGGCCAAACACCTTCACCGACGCCTTCACCCACGCCGGTTGGCCAGACTCCGTCACCCACGCCGGTTGGCCAAACACCTTCACCAACGCCTTCACCTACGCCGGTTGGCCAGACTCCGTCACCCACGCCGGTAGGCCAGACTCCGTCACCCACGCCGGTGGGCCAGACTCCTTCACCCACGCCGAGAGGGACGCTACCGCCGCCGCCTGCGCCCACGAACTCGCCTTCGCCGACCCCGGGCCTTCACTTCCCGAACACCGGCGGTCCTCCCCCGCAGGCAGGTCCCCCCTGGATGCTGGTGCTCGGACTGGCTTTGAGCGGCCTCGGCGCTGCCGCATTTGTCCTCAGCCGCAGGGGTCAGCGCCCCGGCACGGCGAAGGCGGACCGATAGCGCGTCGTCACAAAAGGGGAACTGGCGAACTCGAATCAGCGGTGGGATCCGGAGATCGTGTCGATCTTCGTGGAGACGGTTGACTCCGTCGGTCACACCGCAGACATGGCAACTGTCGGCACCGAGAGGCGATAGGCGGAAGGCCCCATAATGGGCGACGGAGGTTGACATGCAAGAACCCGTCGTCGAGGACTGGGAGCGTTACGGCCGCGCCGTCATCGAATCTATGCGCGAGGTGCTCGCGGAGTCGCCGGAAGAGATGCACGGTCTTTTGCTTGAGACAGCCGACTACTGGTTATCACTGGGGTTGGCCATTGGACTACGCCAGCCAGGCGACGCCGAGTTGTTGCTAAAGCTCATCCAGCAGGGTGGCGAAGATAGTGGCGAGCTCGATAGCGACGGAGCCGCGCTTTGCACCGAGGTCTTTGGGTGAGAAGCCGCGGCTTGGTCTCACAGCTATATGCCGCCGCCCGTCTGGCCAACGACATTTCGACCATCGCCTCGGGCAACCCTGGTCGTATCGCCCGCCGCGCCAAAAACAAAATCGTAGGACGCGCCCTCGGCCGCGCAGGTATCTGGCGACGGCTCTGGCGATAGAGAAGCGGCGCTACCCGATTT
>DAINDD010000055.1:0-19418 GCA_036732045.1 Chloroflexota bacterium | reverse complement strand
GAAGTCGTAACAAGGTAGCCGTACGGGAACGTGCGGCTGGATCACCTCCTTTCTAGGGAGAGATGTCAGTTTCGCCGCAAGGCGAAGACGCACGTGGCCTTTATGGCCTCGTCTCCTAGGTCGACCTTCTTCTTTCCGCTTCGGCGGAGAAGAGAGGACACCGAATGAGCACAATGTGCTACCGAAAGAGCCAAGCGCTTCCATCCACTATCCAGAGGTTAAGGGCCCGCCTTCGGCGGGGCTTTGGCCAGGCCTGGAGACCGGTGGGCGATTAGCTCAGCTGGTTAGAGCGCGGTCCTGATAAGACCGAGGTCGGTGGTTCGAGTCCACCATCGCCCACCAAAGACGACCCGCGCAGGTGGGGCCGTAGCTCAGCTGGGAGAGCGCCGCCTTTGCAAGGCGGAAGTCGGGGGTTCGAGTCCCCCCGGCTCCACCAGGAACGCCTCTTGAGCGGGCCCCCTGCGCCAAACTTTTTTGGCGCAGGAGGCTCGGCGTAAGAGCCGGGACAGGCACGTTAACAAGTGAATAGAGTGATGACCTGAGGGATCCCAAACTACGCGTTGTGAAAGTAATGGAGTGGTGATAAAGCTACTAAGGGCGCGCGGTGGATGCCTAGGCGTTAAGGGCCGATGAAGGACGTGGCACGGCTGCGATAAGCCCCGGTTAGCTGCCTCGCAAGCTCAGCCGGGGATTTCCGAATGGGGCAACCCGGCCGGATGAATAATCCGGTCATCCCTGTCGTTAGGTAGGGAAGGGAACCGGGGGAACTGAAACATCTAAGTACCCCGAGGAAAAGAGATTATTCCGTTAGTAGCGGCGAGCGAACGCGGAAGAGCCCAAACCCGCAAGGAAGGTAACGGCACACGGGCCAATGCCCTGCGGGGGTTGTAAGACACAGGCTGGCGGGCCGTGAATCCCGCCGGGGAGTTACAAAGCTCTGATTTAGCAGAAGGACCCTGGAAAGGGCCGCCGAAGAGAGTGACAGCCTCGTACGCAAAAGATCTGAGCCTCCCTGGCCAGTGCTCTTGAGTACCACGGCACACGTGAAATGCCGTGGGAACCTGGGAAGACCACTTTCCAAGGCTAAACACCCTTAGCGACCGATAGTGCAGCAGTACCGTGAGGGAAAGGTGAAAAAGCACCCCGGGAGGGGAGTTAAAAGTTCCTGAAACCGCGTGCCTACAAACCGTCGGAGTCCGCCTTCGGGCGGATGACGGCGTGCCTATTGAAGAATGAGCCGGCGAGTAAATCTTAGTGGCCTGGTTAAGCAAAGAGATTTGCGGAGCCTTAGCGAAAGCGAGTCCGAATAGGGCGTATCCGAAAGGAAAGTCGCTGGGATTTGACCCGAAACCGTGTGAGCTACCCATGGCCAGGGTGAAGCGAGTCTAAACGCTCGTGGAGGCCCGAACCATTTAACGGTACAAAGTTACTGGATGAGCTGTGGGTAGAGGAGAAATTCCAATCGAACTCGGAGATAGCTGGTTCTCCCCGAAATGCATTGAGGTGCAGCCTCAGGATGTTGTCTTCTGGAGGTAGGGCACTGGATGGGCTAGGGGGCTTACCGCTTACCAAACCCAACCAAACCACGAATGCCAGAAGATTAAGCCTGGGAGTGAGCCCGTGGGGGATAATCTTCACGGACAAAAGGGAAACAACCCAGATCACCGGCTAAGGTCCCCAAGTGTGCGCTAAGTGGGAAAGGATGTGGGACAGCCCAGACAGCCAGGAGGTTGGCTCAGAAGCAGCCACCCTTTAAAGAGTGCGTAACAGCTCACTGGTCGATGCCGTCCCGCGCCGAAAATGTAACGGGGCTCAAGCGCGCCACCGAAGCCGTGGCTTTTTCGCCTTCGGGCGGAGAGGGGTAGGGGAGCGTTCCGTTCAGCAGTGAAGCCATACCGTGAGGGCTGGTGGAGCGGACGGAAGTGAGAATGCCGGCATGAGTAGCAAAAGGCGAGTGAGAATCTCGCCCACCGAATGCCTAAGGTTTCCTACGGAAGGATCGTCCGCGTAGGGTTAGGCGGGCCTAAGGATAAGGCGTAAAGCCGATGCCGATGGACAGACGGTTATTATTCCGTCCCCGTTTGTATGGCGTTTGAGATGGAGGGGGGACCCGGAAGGGTAGGCTGAGCGGGCCCATTGGACATGGTCCGTCCCTGGTCTGTAGGCGTCCGGAGATAGGCAAATCCGTTTCCGGGTTAAGCCGAGGGATCGGGGGAAGTAGCGACTTCGGTCAAAGCGACTCAGTTGAGCCCAGGCCGGCCAGAAAAGCCTCGCCGTCAAGGCATACAGGCGCCCGTACCGTAAACCGACACAGGTAGGCTGGGGTAAGCGCCCTCAGGTGGTCGAGTGATCCCCCCTCAAGGAACTCGGCAATTTGGCCTCGTAACTTCGGAAGAAGAGGTGCCCCTGTTCGTGAAAGGGTTCGCCCCCGTAGCGGATGGGGGTCGCAGCGAAGCGGCCCAAACGACTGTTTAACAAAAACACAGGTCTCTGCCAAAGCGAAAGCTGAGGTATAGGGGCTGACACCTGCCCGGTGCCGGAAGGTTAAAGGGAGAGCTGATGAGGCTTGAACTGAAGCCCCGGTGAACGGCGGCCGTAACTATAACGGTCCTAAGGTAGCGAAATTCCTTGTCGGGTAAGTTCCGACCCGCACGAAAGGTGTCACGAGTTGGGCACTGTCTCGAGGGGGGGCTCGGCGAAATTGCAGGACCCGTGAAGATGCGGGTTTCCCGCCGCAGGACAAAAAGACCCCGTGGAGCTTTACTGCAGCTTGACGTTGAAGGCGGGCCTGGGATGCGTAGGATAGGTGGGAGGCTTTGAAGCCGCGGTTCCGGCCGTGGTGGAGCCAACCTTGAAATACCACTCTTCCTAGGTCTTCCTCCTAACCCTGAGTTCAGGAGACAGCGTCTGGTGGGCAGTTTGACTGGGGCGGTCGCCTCCCAAAAGGTAACGGAGGCGCCCAAAGGTCTTCTCAGGCTGGATGGAAATCAGCCGTTGAGCGCATTGGTATAAGAAGGCTTGACTGTGAGGCTTACAAGCCGAACAGGGACGAAAGTCGGGCAAAGTGACCCTACGGTTCCGTGTGGAAGGGCCGTGGATCAACGGATATAAGCTACCCCGGGGATAACAGGCTGATCTCTCCCAAGCGTTCACAGCGACGGGGAGGTTTGGCACCTCGATGTCGGCTCGTCGCATCCTGGGGCTGTAGAAGGTCCCAAGGGTTTGGCTGTTCGCCAATTAAAGCGGCACGCGAGCTGGGTTCAGAACGTCGTGAGACAGTTCGGTCTCTATCCGCGGTGGGCGCAGGAGACTTGCGAGGAGCTGCCCCTAGTACGAGAGGACTGGGGTGGACGAACCGCTGGTGTGTGGGTTGTCTCGCCAGAGGCAGAAAGCCCAGTAGCTATGTTCGGACGGGATAAGCGCTGAAAGCATCTAAGCGCGAAACCCTCCTCAAGATGAGGTCTCCCACCGGGTTAACCGGGTAAGGTCGCGGGAAGACTACCCGCTTGATAGGCGGCATGTGTAAGCCGGGCAACCGGTTCAGCTAAGCCGTACTAATGACCGAGGGCTTTACCACCACGCCATTACCCATCACAACGCTAAACAGGATCCCTCAGGCCGTCACTCTATTCGCTTCTTAGCATCACCCATCGCGGGGTGGAGCAGCGGCAGCTCGCCGGGCTCATAACCCGGAGGTCGTAGGTTCGAGTCCTACCCCCGCTACCAATTGAATAAAAGAAGCTCTCGGTGGCTAGAGCGAGGTGGCACCACCCGTTCCCCTCCCGAACACGGAAGTGAAACGCCTCAGCGCCCACGATACTGCCCGGGCAACTGGGTGTGGAAAATAGGCCGCTGCCGGGGCTTTTTTTGTTGCCTATTTTCTACATCTGCTTTGGCCCAACGCGCACCGCGCCTAACCAGGGTAACGGCGGAGCGGTGGGCGAGTTCACCATGCCGCCGGTGGTGCGAATTTTGGCGACGCGATCATCGGCGCTTAACTGACATCAATTCGGTTGTGCGCAAGCGCGTCGCTAAACGTGCGTCTGATATAATCCAAACAGAGGAACTCAAGCAGCTCTCGCCCCATCTCGCACCGGAGGTAAGTGTCGTTGACTTTTGAAGATACGCAAAGAGGAGGAGTCGCACCCGCCGTTGAGGAAAACTCGATGGCCGCCCTTCTCGAGGAAGAGACCGCTGCCTACCCCGAAATCAGGCGCGGAGAGATCATCGAAGGAACGGTGGTCGGAACGGACAGAGATGGGATACTCGTAGACATCGGCGCCAAGTCAGAAGGCGTCATTCCGCCCCACGAAATGCAGTGCCTCCAACCGGAGGGTCCTTCGCGCTTGAGCAACGGCGATAAGATCCTTGTCTCCGTGGTCCAGCCGGAATCCCACGAGGGACAGGTCATCCTCTCCCTGGATCGCGCCCGTGGTGAACGCGGCTGGCGCGTACTCCAGGACTATATGGACGCCAACGAAGCGTTCGAGGCCTACGTCACGGGCAGCAACAAGGGCGGCCTTCTCGTCAACGTCGAGGGCGTCAACGCCTTCGTACCATTGTCCCAGATCGTCGCCGGCCCGGACCGGGGCTCGCCGGAGAACACGCAGCGCGCGCTGTCCGAATGGGTGGGCAGGACGATCACGCTGAAGGTGATCGAGCTCAACCGCCGTCGCAATCGGGCGATCCTTTCGGAGCGCGCTGCCGCGCAAGAGCGCCGGGCCGCCGAGAAAGAGCGCCTGCTCCTGGAACTGGAAGAGGGCATGATCCGGATCGGGCGCATCACCAGCATTCGCGATTTCGGTATATTCGTCGATATCGGTGGGGCGGACGGCCTCGTCCACCTGTCGGAGCTGTCGTGGGAGCGTACACCGAAGACGCCGCAGGAGCTGTTCCACGTCGGCCAGGAAGTGCCGGTGTACGTGCTCAAAGTGGACAACGAGGCGAAGAAGATCGCGCTCAGTGTCCGCCGAGCCCAGCCCGAGCGCTGGGAGGAGATCGTCTCCGGCTACCGCGAGGGGCAGATTGTCCCGGGCCAGGTCACCAAGCTGGCGCCGTTCGGTGCATTCGTGCGCCTGGAGGGTCCGATCGAGGGGCTGATTCACATCTCGGAACTCGTCGACCGCCGCATCGCCCACCCCAAGGAAGTGGTGGAAGAAGGCGACGTTGTCCCGGTCAAGATCGTACGAATCGAATACGACCGGCACCGCCTCGGCCTGAGCCTCAAGCAGGCTCGCGACAAGGCAGAGGACGATGGCTGGGCCTTTAACGCATCGGGTGGCACACAGAAGGTGCCGCAGGAGGACCTCGAACGACTGGGCCTGACTGAGATGCCGGCAGGTGCCCCCGATGCACATACAGAGGCTTCCGCCGAACCAGTGACGATGGCAGAGCCGGAGGCGTCAGTTGGGCCGCAGGCCGAGGCAGAGCCAGAAGTCGCCGCCGAAGTCGAGGCCGTCGCCGAGCCGGAGACGGTTGCCCTTGATGAGGCACCGCCGCCGGACGTCGAGATCGCCGTCGAGGCCGCTGAAATCATCGAGCCGGAAGGAGAGGCTCCGGAGGCCGTCGAAGAGCCTGAGGCCACTGCCGAGCCGCGCGACAGCCTGCCCGAGCAAGAGTCAATCGGAGAGGCAGCGGACGAGTCGGCGCTCGTGGCCGGTGAAGTCTCGGCGTCTACGGGCGATATAAGTGTAACGGAAGAGCCACCGGCTGCGTTCAATAATTTAGGAGAGAGTTGAATAGAGTAGAAGGCGAGTGGGGTCATGGCTGATAGATTCGACAAATTCACCGAGAGGGCGCGCAGAGTCCTGACGCTGGCCCAGGAAGAAGCGCTCCGCTTCAACCACAACTACATTGGCACGGAACACCTGTTGCTGGGGCTGGTGCGAGAAGGCGAGGGCGTAGCGGCGAAGGTGCTGGCCAACCTCGGTGTTGAGCTGAATAAAGTACGCTCCGCCGTCGAATTCATCATCGGTCGTGGCGACCGCGCGGTGATGGGCGAAATCGGCCTCACGCCGCGCGCCAAGAAAGTTATCGAGCTGGCAGTTGACGAAGCCCGCCGCCTGGGCCACCACTACATCGGCACGGAGCACCTGCTGCTCGGCCTGGTGCGCGAGGGTGAGGGCATCGCTGCCGGCGTCCTAGAGAGTCTGGGCGTGAGCCTGGACAAGGTTCGCGCCGAGGTGACGCGTATCCTCTCGCAGAGCATGCCACAGGGGGCAGCGCAGGGCGCTCGGGCCACGACTCGCACGCCAACTGTCGACCAGCTCGGCATCGACCTGACGTCTGCGGCCCGCGCAGGCAAGCTCGACCCGGTCATCGGACGTGAGAAGGAGATCGAGCGCGTCGTCCAGATCCTCTCCCGCCGCAACAAAAACAACCCGGTCCTGATCGGCGAGCCCGGCGTTGGCAAGACGGCCATCGTCGAAGCGTTGGCGCAACGCATCATCAAAGGCGAGGTGCCGGAGATGCTGCTCAACCGCCGCCTGGTCACGCTCGACATCGGCTCGCTCGTCGCCGGCACGAAGTACCGCGGCGAGTTCGAGGAGCGGTTGAAGAAGGTCATCGAAGAGCTGAAGAACGCCGGCAACTGCATCCTCTTTATCGACGAGATTCACATGCTGGTGGGCGCCGGTGCCGCCGAAGGCGCTGTGGACGCGGCTAACATCCTCAAGCCGTCACTTGCACGCGGCGAACTGCAGTGCGTGGGCGCGACGACGCTGGACGATTACCGCAAGCACATCGAGAAGGACTCCGCGCTCGAGCGCCGCCTGCAGCCGATCATGGTCAACGAGCCGTCTATCGAGGACACGATCCTGATCCTGAAGGGCGTCCGCTCCCGCTACGAAGAGCACCACACGCTGACGATTACGGACGAGGCGCTGGAGGCGGCCGCCGAGCTGGCCTCGCGCTACGTACCGGACCGCTTCATGCCGGACAAGGCGATCGACCTCGTGGATGAGGCCGCGTCCCGCGTGCGGATCAAGCGCTCCTACGCGCCGCCACCGCTGCAGGAGGCCGCGAAGGGCCTCGATAGCCTGCGCCACGAGAAGGAAGAGGCGATCGCCAGCCAGCAATACGAGTATGCCGCCGAGCTACGTGACCGCGAGGTCAAGCTGCAGGACAAGCTGGAGGGGTTGCAGACCGGCTGGAAGGACGAGAAGAAGGACGACGCCGTCGCCGAAGTCACGGCGGAGGACATCTGTGAGGTCGTAGCGATGTGGACGGGCATCCCGGTCACCCGCATCGCCTCGGAAGAATCGCAGCGCCTCCTGCACATGGAAGACGCGTTGCACGAGAAGATCGTCGGCCAGGACGAGGCGATTCACAACATCGCCAAGGCTGTGCGCCGTGCGCGCGCCGGCCTGAAGGACCCGCGCCGGCCGATCGGCGTCTTTATGTTCCTCGGACCCACCGGCGTCGGCAAGACTTACCTAGCGCGCGTGCTGTCCGAGTTCATGTTCGGCAGCGAAGAGGCGATGATCAAGCTCGACATGTCGGAGTTTATGGAAAAGCACAACGTCTCGCGCCTGATCGGCGCCCCTCCCGGCTACGTGGGTTATGAGGACGCCGGCCAGCTGACGGACACGGTGCGCCGTAAGTCGTACTGCCTGATCCTGCTGGACGAGATCGAGAAGGCGCACCCCGAAGTGTTCAACTTGCTGCTGCAGATCTTCGACGACGGCCACCTGACCGACGCCAAGGGACGCCGCGTCGACTTCCGCAACACGATCATCATCATGACGTCGAACGTCGGCTCCGATCTCATCCGCAAGGACAACACTCTCGGCTTCTCCATCACGCGCGACGAGGCTGCGCACGCGGCCGACCAGCACGGGAAGATGAAGGACAAGGTGCTCCAGGCGATGAAGAACGTGTTCCGCCCCGAGTTCATCAACCGGCTCGACGCCACGGTCGTCTTCCACGCGCTGTCTAAGGACAACATTCGCCAGATCGTCGAGAGCGAGATGAAGAACGTATTCGCGCAACTGGCCGTCAAGGGGCTGAAGCTGGAGATGACGACCGACGCGCTCGATTGGATCGGCAACAAGGGTTACGATCAGGCGTTTGGCGCACGTCCCTTGCGCCGCGTCATCCAGAATGAGATCGAGGACCGGCTCTCCGAGGCGCTGCTCGAAGAGCGCTTCTCAGAAGGCGACACGATCAAGATCGACATCCAGAACGACGAGATCGTGATGACCAACGTCTCGGAGCCCGCGCTGGCGTAAAGCAACCGGAATCAGATTGAAGGGGCCGCTCGTGAGAGCGGCCTCTTTCTTCGGCGCCAGATGGTACGTACCCGGGGAAGAAGTCTCGCGTTAACGTATCAGCGAGGTCAAATTGAACAAGCTGCGCGGACTTCTGCCAATCGCGATCCTGGTTGCCGCGTGCTTCGTTGCCACCGGCACCTCAGCGACCGCGCAGACGCCGCCCATGCCGTTGACCGAAAGCGCCGTCCTCTGGCGCGCGAGCATCGACGGTAACCCGCGCGGCTTGGCAGTGGACGAGGCGACGGGGCGGATCTACGTCGCAAAGTGGACGGCGGAACAGATCGCGGTTGTGCAGCCGGACGACACGATTTCCACCATCATCGACACACCCGCTACTCATTTACCGCAGTGGGGGCCGGAAGCAGTGGCCTTCGATCCGCAGACGAAGCGCCTTTTTTCAGTGGAGACGAATGGTGACGTTACGATCATCGACGCCACAACGAACACGATCATAAGCAAGCAGACGTTCGGCGAGGGCGGAGGATGGCCGATGACCGCGAGCATCGCTGTCGATCAGGTAGGTCGCCGGGTGATTTCGACGATACGCTTTGGCACGCTCAAGAAACTGGTCGTGCTCGACGCAGATTCTTTGGCCGTGGTCGATACTTACAACGATAGCGGCGATATTCTTGGCATGGCGGCGAACGATAAGACTCACATCGCTTACACGGGAAGCACCACGTTCAACGCTGACAACGTGAGGCAGGGCGCCGTGCTTGGCATCGATCTCCTGAACAACAAGAAGTTCACTGTGATCTTCGGTTTGTCAGACGGCCCAGCAAATTTCGTCGCCGATCCTAGCACCAATCTTCTGTATGCCGCCGCGGCTTCTGAGGGGCTTCTGTACGTGATCGATACGTAGACGAATGAGCTCGCTCAGACGGTCGATGTTCCCGCGGCGTCGCCGTACAGCGATTTCCTCGTGCTGGATTCAGCGGACGATAGGCTCTATTGCATCGCCGAAGGACTGATTTCGATCGACATCAAGACAAACCAAATCGTTTCCAGGAGGCTCCTGGATAGCATTCCGACAGGATTCGCTTACGATTCGTCCCGAAAGCGCCTCTATGTGCTCGACGACACGGGCCTTACCGCAATCGACGCCACACAGCTCGAGACGCCGGAACTGCCCGCAACCGGCGGCCCACTCGCCGACGGCGGCACCAACCTCCCGATCTTAATCGGGGCCGCCCTCGCTGCCCTTGGTTGCCTCTTGCTCTGGCGATCACTTAGCAAGCGCGCGCCAGAAGGGAACGAGGGGCTCTAATCAACAATCGCGTGCCACTCGCCTATCGCCCCTCACCTGTCCGCTCGCGGACAATGCGAGGCGTGACGATCGCAGGAAAGACGATCCGGCGCACGGTGACCGCGTTCGCTTGTACGGAGTGCGGGCACGAGAGCGCGAAGTGGCTGGGCAAGTGCCCCGGCTGCGAAGCGTGGAACAGCCTGGTCGAGCGGAAGGAACCGGCGTCCCGCGCCTTCTTCGGGACGACGGCCGCGGCTCCGGTGGAGATCTCGCGCCTGGACGTGGAGCATGAGCCGCGCTTGCCGTTCGGCGTTCCGGAGCTTGACCGGGTGCTCGGCGGAGGTATCGTAGCCGGCTCGCTCGTTCTCATTGGCGGCGACCCTGGTATCGGCAAATCGACACTGCTTCTGCAGGCCGCTGCTCTGCTCGGCGAGGCTGGCCGGCCGGTGCTCTACATCGCCGGCGAAGAGTCGGCCTCGCAGGTCAAGCTACGGGCGGCGCGCCTCGGCCTCGCGGGGGCCGGTCTTTACGTGACACCGGAGACGAACATCGAGGCGGCGCTCGCGCAAAGCGAGGCGATTCACCCGGCTCTCGTCGTCGTCGATTCGATCCAGACGGTGCACAGCGAAACGGCCGACCAGGCGCCGGGGAGTATCGCGCAGTTACGCCAGTCAACCATGGCGCTAATGCGTTGGGCGAAGGGTTGTGGCGTGCCCATCGTTCTCGTCGGGCACGTCACAAAGGACGGAGACATCGCCGGGCCGCGCCTGCTGGAGCACATCGTGGACGTGGTGCTGTACCTGGAGGGCGAGCGCTTCAGCTCGTACCGGTTGCTGCGCGGCGTGAAGAACCGCTTCGGCTCCGTGGACGAGGTTGGAGTGTTCGAGATGACCGGCGATGGCATGCGCGGGGTCGAGAATCCGTCGGAGGCGTTCATCGCGGAGCGCGCCGCCGGCTCGGTGGGTTCGGCCGTGGTGCCTACGCTGGAGGGCAGCAGGCCGGTGCTGGTCGAGGTGCAGGCGCTGACCAGCTCGACGGTGACGCCGGCGCCGCGCCGGACGGCCAACGGGCTCGATGTGGGGCGCCTGCTGCTCGTCACCGCCGTCCTCAGCCGTCGCCTGCACCTGCCTCTCGCCAACCTGGACGTCATCGGCAGCGTTGTAGGCGGACTGCGCATTGGCGAGCCTGCCGCCGACCTGGCCCTGGCGCTGGCGATCGTCTCTTCGCACAAGGACAAGCCGCTGGCGGGCGACCTCGTCGCGCTGGGTGAGGTCGGGCTGTCGGGCGAGCTGCGCTCGGTATCGCACCTTGAGCGGCGGCTGCTGGAAGCGGAGCGGCTAGGCTTCCGGCGCTGTGTCTTGCCAGAGGCGACGTTACTGCGACAGCGGCCTCAAACAGGGATCGAACTTATGCCAGTGCCCAGTCTGCGCGACGCTATCTCCGAGGTGCTGCCATGAAGCCATTGCCCAGGGCCGTCAAGGATTTCCTCCGGGATGCCCCGGTCTGCCGCATCGCGACTGTCCTGCCCAACGGAAGTCCGCACGTCTCGCCGGTTTGCCCTGTCTTCGACGGGAAGACGATGTTCATTGACGTGTCACACGTGGGCGGAACTGCGAACGCTTTGAAGGCTGACCGCCGCCTAACGGTGTTGATCGATGACTACTACGACGATTGGAGCCGGTTGTGGGGCGTCATCTTGCGCACTCGAGCCAGGGAGGTCAAGGGCGAGGAGAAGAAGGCCGCCTGGCGGCGGATCCGTCGCAAGTTTCCCCAGTCCCGCAAAGCCGGCTGGAACCCCCGCCTGACCCTCGCGCTGCGCATCGTGAGCTGGCAGCAGTGGGGCATCTCCGGAAAGGCCTGACGCTCCGCAAACTAGCGCGGTCACTGGAACTCGAGGCGCTTGTGCCGGAGGACGATCCCCTCCAGTAAGCCGAGCGCGACGAACATCATCACGAGCGAGCTACCGCCCTGGCTGATAAACGGCAGGGGAATGCCCGTCACCGGCACGAGCTGGATGTTCACCGCAACGTTGATGAACACCTGGAAGAGGATCATGATTACGATCCCGGTGGCGATCAGCCGGCCGAACTGGTCGCGCGATAGCGTCGCCGCACGTATGCCCCGGAAGAGCAGCGCCGTGAAGAGCGCCAGGAGGACGATCGCGCCGATCAAGCCAAGCTCTTCGCCGAGCACGGTGAAGATGTAGTCCGTCGTCGAGGTCTGGAGGAAATCGAGCTGGGTCTGCGTCCCGTGCGTCAGCCCTTTCCCGAAGATGCCGCCGGAGCCGATGCCGATTTTCGCTTGGATGATGTTGAAGCCTCCGCCCAACGGGTCCTGATTGGGGTTGATCCAGAGCTTGAAGCGCTCCAACTGGTAGCTGTTGAGCGCGATCAGCGCGGCGAAGGGCAGACAGGCAACACAGAGTCCGAGCAGGATCGTGATGTACCGCGTCGGCGCCCCGGCCATCGCGACCATGCCCAGCCAGACGGCGAAGAAGACGAGCGCGGTCCCCATGTCCGGCTCGGCGAGGACGAGGAGCGCGGGCAGCACGGTCATCCCCAGCGAGATGAGGAAGACGCGCGGGGCGTTCATGCGGTTCTGGCGGTCGGCCAGGTAGCGGGCGAGAGCGATGATGACGAGGATCTTGGCGATCTCGGAGGCCTGGATCTGCTGCCCGGCGAAGTTGAACCAGCGCGTTGATCCATAGGCCGAGCTGCCGACGACCAACACGCCCATCAGCATCAGGATGGCGACGATGTACAAGCCGGTGGCCAGGTTCCCGAAGACGCGGTAGTCCGTCCACGCGATGCCGGCCATTGCGCAAAGTCCGAGCACTGCGAACGCCAGCTGCTTGACCAGTGGATGCCCGGCTCCTATCGCCGGGTGACTACTGAGCGAGGCGCTATAGATCAGCAGGCTGCCGTAGGCGACGAGCGCGCAGGCGATCAACACGAGAATCGGGTCGAAGTGCCGGATGCCTCTGTTGACGATCATGTCGGAGCCTCCGGCCAGCTGCCCAGCCGCATGGTGAGAGGACTGGCGGCAGGCTGCGGCGGCGAGGTCTGTGGCGGCGGCTCGGCCGTAGCAGTTGGCGGTTCGGGCGAGACGGGTGTCGCGGGGACCGGTGTGTCGGTGATGATCGGCGCCGGCGCGTAGCCACCTGCCGGGGCCGGAACAACTGCCGGCGTCGCGGTGGTCTGTGGCTCAGCGTTGGGTGTCTCCGTCGGCGCGGTGATCGGCACGACCACGGCGGGGTTCGCGGGCGACTCGTGGCCGAAGTAGTAGTTGAAGATCTTGGCAGCAGCGGGCGACGCGTCGTTGCCGCCGGAGCCGTGCTGAACAAACACCATGACAGCGATCTGCGGGTCGTTTTGAGGCGCGAAGCCGATGAACCAGCCGTGAGTGTCGTATGTGCCGTCGGCGTGCTGGGCGCCGAACTCGGCCGTGCCTGTCTTGCCGACCACGTCAACGACGTCGCTGGCGGCGTTGCGCGCCACGCCGCTGGTCACGGACTGCCGCATCGCGTCGCGCATGATCTGCAGGTTCGCGGGATCGATGGGCAGCGTGCTGCGGACCTGCGTCTGCAGCGGGTCGTAGACGTTGCCCATGCTGTCGCTGTATTCCTTGACGACGTGCGGGACGACGAGCGTGCCGCCGTTGGCGATCGCCGCCACCTCGTCCAGCATCTGGATCGGGGTCGCGGCGACGTAGCCCTGGCCGATCCCGTAGTTGTACGTATCGCCCAGGACCCACGGCTCGCCGATGTTGTCTTGCTTCCACTGCGCGTCCGGGACCAGGCCCGAAGCTTCGCCCGGCAAGTCGATCCCCGTCGGCGAACCGAGCCCGAAGGCGCGCGCGTACTGCGCCACCTTCTCCTCGCCCAGCCCCTTGAAGCCGTCGGGCGCGTAACCGCCCGACAGGTAGTAGAAATAGACGTCGGAAGACATGGCGACGCCGCCGTAGAAGTCGAGAGTGCCCAGCGACGCCCAGTCCGGGTATACGTAGACGACGTTGGGGTCGAATTCGTTCTGGATCGTGATGTAGCCGTGGCTCGTAATCGTCGTCTGGGCCGTCGCGACGCCTTCTTGCAGGGCGGCCGAGCCGACGATCGTCTTGAACGCGCTGCCGGGCGGGTATTGCTCGGCGATGGCGTGATCAACGAGTGGCTTGCCGGGCCCGCTGAGCAGCTGGTCGAGCTGGTTCTGCGAGAGGTCGCCGGAGAACACGTTGTTGTCGTACGACGGCAGCGACACCAGCGCCAGCAGCTCACCGGTATGAACGTCCATCACGGCCGCCGCGGCGTTCTCCGAGGTGGCGGAGTACTGTTTGAGGATGTCCGTGACCTGCTGCTGCAGGTTGTAGTCGATGGAGAGCACGACGTTGGCTCCGTCAACGGGCTGCCGCTCGGAGAGCGTCTTTAGCTCGCGTCCCGCAGCGTCCACCTCCACCAGCTTGGCGCCGGCCTTGCCCCGCAGCTCACTCTCGTAAGTTGACTCGACGCCGGTCTGGCCAATGTAGTCCTGGTAACCGTAGCCCTGGCTGGACAGCCGGGCGTATTCGTCGGTCGAGACCGGGCCGACGTAACCGAGGACGTGCGAGAGGAGATCGCCGGTCAAGTAATGCCGCGCGGGGTCGACCTGCACCTTCATCCCCGGCGCGTTCGGCTCGAGCTCCATCAGCACAAGTGCGGTGTCGCGGTCGATGTCTGTCTTGATCACGGCCGGGCTGAACTCACCCTGGGCCGTGATGTTTTGTTGCACCTTGGCCTGGATGTCCGCGACAGGCATGTGAATGACGTCCGACAACTGCCGGTAGACGGCGACCGCGCCGGTATCAGGAAGGTCGCTTGGCGTGATCGTCACCGAAAACCGCGCCGCGTTCTCCACGAGCGGCGTGCCGTTGCGGTCATAGATCAGGCCACGAGCAGCCGGGATCGGCACCTCGCGGACGGCGTTGATTGCGGACTGCTCCTTATAAGCTGCACCGTGAATGACCTGGAGGTTGATCAACTGGATGATTAGGATGCCGAACATCAGGATGATCAGCGAGCGCAGCAGCGCGGCCATCGTCGGCACGCGAGAGCCTGGGGTGCGCTCCTTCTTGGGGTCTTTGGCTCGCCAGCGCCGACGCCCTTCGAACGGCCCCTTCATCCGGTTTGCCATTAGTTCAGCGTCGAGACCAGGCGGCGCGAGCCCTGTAGGCCCGTCAGGCGCCGCGGCTTGGTCCAGCGGATCGGCAGGTAGACGATTGGCGTGAAGAGCGCGTTGACGAGTGTACTCGGCACGATCACTCGCAGGGTGACCTGGCCAACCTCCATGTGCTGTCCCGCGGTTGCCAGAACGATGGATTGAATGATCCCGAAGGCTAGCGACGAGCCGGCGACAACCGCGACGGCAGGCGGGAAGTCGGAGTCGATCACCTGCTGGCGGGCGGCGGCCGCGAAGAAGACGATTGGCACGAAGGCGAGGACGGAGGTGCCCAGCGGGTCGCTTGTCGTGAGGTCACGGAGGAGACCGGCCATCGGCACGATGATGAGCGCCTCGGTCTCGCCGCGGACGACTGCCCAGCAAGCGGCGAAGATGAGCAGGAACTCCGGCGTCACGTCCAGCACCTTGATGTAGGACAATGCCGAAACGTTGGCGATGGCGAGCAGCCAAGCGATGGCGAAGGCGATGACGTATTTCACGGCGCCGCCAGCCTCGCCGGCCTAAAGCTGATCAGCACGAGAACCGTCTCCAGCGAGGAGAGTTGCGTGGCCGGTTCCAGGGTTGCCCTCTTGAACGCGGCCTGGGGCCGTTCCTCGATATCTTTGATGCTGCCGATCAGTATACCCGGCGGGTAGTTGCCTCCGAGCCCGGACGTCACCACCAGCGTCCCCTTGGCGATCGCCGCGTCAGGCGGCAGCAGGTCCAGGATGATGCCCTGCAGCAGGTCGCCGTCCGCCACGCCCCTGACGGACGCGCCGCTCGTGCCGCCGGGCGTCGTCGTCGCCGACGGCGCCGGCGTTGTCGTCGTTTGGTTCGGCGTCGCGCTCGGTTGGGTTGGCGTCAGTACTTGCGTGGAGTTCGCGCCGGCGTTGACCTGGGCGTTGACGGCGCTGTCCGGGTCGGTGATCAGGCGGATCCAGGCGTAGTCCTTGTAGGCTGTCGCGACGGTGCCCACGAGGGCGCCACTGCGGGAGAGCACGACCATCCCTTCCTCAACTCCATCGCCTGAGCCGCGGTCAATCGCCACCATCTTCTTCTGGCCGGACGGGTCCTGCGCGATGACGTTGGCGCCGAGAAGCTGGTCGTTCGGGCGGTTCTGCTTGACCTTAAGCGCGTCCTGGAGCTCCTGGATGCGCGCCTCGTCGCTCTGCTGGGCGGCTACCTGCGCTTGCAGCTGTTCTACCTGTTGCCGGAGGTCAGCGTTCTCGCGGACGAGGTCGCCGTGGTCGGTGATGCCTTGGTAGATGTCGTCGAGGGGATGGACGGCATCGTAAAGGATACTCTCGACGGGAGCGCTCGCCGCCAGCGTCACACTGTGGACGGGGTTCGTGGTGTGCTTCTCGGACAGGATGATGCTGACGAGGCTCACCGCCACAACCGTTGCCAACCACCAGATTAGTCGCATTCTTTTCGGTCTCTTGCGTCAGACAGGGCGGGGTTCACCGCCGACGGACAGGAGCCCGCTACGCTATCGAGGCGCCTTCCTTGTGTTCAGGCGGGCCTGCAACTTTTGCAGGATCGCCGCTTCTTCCAGTACTTCCGCTGCCCCGCGCACGACGCAGGTCAGTGCATCCTCCGCCACGTATACAGGGAACCGCGTCTCTTGGGCCAGCCGCCGGTCCAGCCCGCGCACTAGCGCGCCGCCGCCGGCCAGGATGATTCCCGTGCTCATGATGTCGGCGACGAGTTCCGGCGGCGTGATCTCGATCGTTTGGCGCACTGAGTCGATGATGGCGTTGATCGAGCCAGCCAGGGCGTCGCGGATCTCGACGCTGCTTACCTCGACGCACTTGGGCAGGCCCGTGGCGAGGTCGCGCCCCTTCAGTTCGATCGTCAGTTCGCGGTCCAGCCCGAAGGCGGAACCTGCCTCGATTTTGATGTTCTCCGCCGTGCGCTCGCCGATCAGCATGTTATGCACCTGGCGGGCGTAGGAGATGATGTCCTGGTCCATTTCGTCGCCGGCCGTGCGGATAGACGTGGCGACGACGATGCCCCCCATCGAAATGACGGCGACCTCCGTCGTGCCGCCGCCGACGTCGACGATCATGCAGCCACCGGGCTCCATTACGGGGAGGCCGGCGCCAATCGCGGCCGCCATCGGCTCCTCGACGAGGTAGGCCGCGCGCGCGCCGGCGTTGAGGGCGGCATCGTGGACGGCGCGCTTTTCGACCTCGGTGACCCCGGAAGGGATGCCGATGGAGACGCGCGGTCGCGGCAGCCCGAGTCCGAAGTGGTCGTGCACGGAACGGATGAAGTACTGAAGCATCTTCTCGGTCACCGAGAAGTCGGAGATGACGCCGTCACGCAGTGGCCGCACCGCGACGATGTCCGCGGGCGTGCGGCCGACCATGCGCTTGGCCTCAGAGCCGATGGCGAGGATCTTCTTGTTCACGCGGTCGATGGCGACGACCGACGGCTCGTCGATGACGATGCCGCGGCCCCGCACCATCACGAGGGTGTTCGCGGTTCCGAGGTCTATTGCGACGTCGTGGGAAAATAGCCCGAGCAGGGCATTGAACGGGTTTACGGGCAACGGGGCCTCCCAAACGTAACTCCGCCAGAGGCGGATGGGGCATACGTCTTTGGCATTGTAACCGAGCGCCTCCCAAGCTGCAAAAGATGCGGCGGGCGCGCTCGTTCACACCTACAACGCTCCGCTGGTCCGACCGTCACGGGGCGAGCGGTGCGATTTTGTGAATTACTTCTTTGGCGTGAAACCAGGCGTGAACAGCCTGTGCACAGGCGCGATGACAACGTCCGGCTGGCCCTGGATACCGGCCTCCTGATGCCCGCAGTCAGGCGATCCCATTGGAAGTTAGCGAAGTCTTCCGGCGAATCCCAGATGTCGGTGACGTGCATGCCATCGCTGCTGAACGCCGCCATGTGCAGCTGCGCGCCCTTCGGAAGGTCATTCCCCCACTGGACGATCTTCAGGACCTTATCGTACTGGTCTTTCGTGACGCTCTTTCAATACATGGTCATCGAAACTGCATCGCTCTGGCCTCCTTGAGATTTGGTTCGCGATTGGTGATTCTACGCGCCGTGCAGGGCCGAGACAATCGTCTTAGCATTACGATTTCGACTTGCGCCAGCCCGCGTCCATCGCCTCTTGCTCGGTGCAGAACCAGCGCTCTCCGCTAGCCTCGTCGATCTGTGTCTGGTTGTAGAACTGCTGGCCGGGAACGTGGTAGATCCTCTCGGCGGAGCTACTGATGTTGCCCTTGATCACCGGCTGCTGGGTGCCTGAGTAGTCGCAGACCTCGTCGCCTGACGAAGTCGGCGCTGTCTGTGTCGCCGGAATCGGTGTCGCGGAGGTGCAGACGTCGCCCCAGAGCCCGGAGCGGGCGGCCTGTGCCTGCTGCTGCAGTTGTGCGAATAGGTCCTTGTACCGCACATCTGGTGGGAACGTGTCCAGCCGTGCGTAGCCTTCCTGGACGAGTAGCGCATCGACCATCTCCCCCTGGCCGGGGTGCGAGGTGTCAGGCAGCCAGACGAAGCGTAGAAGACGCCCGTATTGGTCAGTCTCCGAGATGTCTTTCTCAAGCTCGACTGTTTGTCCCGTGACGAGCTGCTTGTTGCGCGCCGATGCCTCGGGCCCGTAACACTCGATGGGCTTGACCGGGTCGACGGTCTCAGGCGTGTTCATACCGATATACCGCACTGGGAAGTCCTGGCCGGCGATGTCGACGTGGATAGTGTCGCCGTCCACCACACGAGTCACCCGGGCCTCCGTCAGACCGGCGGGCAGCGTTGTTTCGAGCGGAACAACGGGCGGCGTCGTGGCTGTGGCCGTGAGGTTGATGGATGCGGGCGGAGAGGGAACACCGGGTGCCGCCGTGGACGTACAGGCCGCGAAAAGCAGCGCGGCGACGGGGAGGATCGGCCAGGCGAGGCGTCTCATGCCCGCACGATAGCAGACGCCGCAAGGGGCAAATGTCAGTTCTCGCAGCCGATACTGTTGTGATCAAAGGCCAGGGAGTCCCTCGATCCTCGACCGTTCGATGTTTTAGTCGGCTATCAGATCGCTCGTTTCCTCGCGCCAGACATCCAACGCCATTCTTCTCGTTCTCTGCTCCGCCAGGGATGGTGTTTACATCCGCCGCATCTGCTCGATTCATACCAGCAGATCGGCGGCCTCAAACGGCTCTCTTCCATCGTTGAGCCGGCATCGGCCATGTTAACTCGACCCACAGCCCTATACTTACGGTGCCCACCGGTTATGGACATGGCATAGAAAATCTGGTCGTATTCTTGACCCGTTCGATGCGCCATCGCTCGATCGCGGCTCGGAATCCTTCGATAAGCTCATTCATAATCCTTCCCCCTACACCTCTGCGCCGGCCTTGCGCACCAGGCGCAGGAACACTTCCTCGTCCAGCACCGGGATGCCGTAGCCCTGCGCCTTTGCCAGCTTCGAGCCGGGGTCGGCGCCGGCGACGACGTACGACGTCTTTCGGGTTACGCTACCGCTGGGGTCGCCCCCCAGGCTCGCGACGAGCGCCTCAGCCTTGCTGCGCGGCATGGCGGCAAGAGTGCCCGTGAAGACGAACGACTGGCCCGTCAGCGGCCCCTGAACGCGTTTGCGGCGCTTCTGCTCCATGTTCACGCCTGCCCGCTTGAGCTTGGCGATGATGGCCTGCTTCTGCGGGTCGGTGAAATAGGAATGGACGCTCTCCGCGATCTTCGGACCGACGC
>DAINDD010000054.1:0-19719 GCA_036732045.1 Chloroflexota bacterium | reverse complement strand
GCCCGGCGCTGACCGGCTTCGGGGCGGCGTCCAGTTCGCGCAGCGGCGGGCCATGTACTCGAAATTCTCGTACATGCGCGACTGCCCGATCTCCTTCCGGACGCCCATGACGAACCCCTTGAGGCGGGTCCATGTCATGTCGACGGCGAGCCAATCAAAGAGGAGGTCTTCGCTGATGAGGTTGTTGCGATACAGGGTGCCGATCGTTTCGTAGTAGCCGAGCGCGCGCTGGATGCTTTGCTCTTCCGAGGAGTTGGAGCCCCGCTCGAACCTCTGACGGAACTCCTTGAAGTCTGTCGGGAAGTCGTTGCTCCAGATGTAGCCCATCACCTCGCCGAGGTTATGCGCGGCCTGGGCTTCGTAGAGAGCGATCATTACCTGTGCGTCGCTCGGATCGGGCTTGCCGGTCTTGGGCATTGGGCGTTCCTCCTTGCTTTTCGTTATCCGGATTTCGGCTTGAACATCGAGCCGGTGACCTTGCGGATCATGAAGCGCGGCGAGACTCGGGCCAGGTTGGCGGTGACCTTGTTCATCGTACCGGTCAGGACGATGGCACTTCCGGACTTCGCCGCCTTGAGGGCGGCGTTGACCACGCTCTCCGCCGTCGCGTAGCGGAACATCATGCTGCTCGCGGTGACCCCGGCTTGCTCGTGGAACTCGGTCCTCGTGAAGCCAGGGCAGAGGCAGGTCACGGTAACGCCGTCCGCCTTCGCTTCTTCGTGCAATGCCTCGCTCAGGTGGAGAACGTAGGCTTTGGTCGCCGCGTACGTCGCCATAAACGGAATCGGCTGGTAGGAGGCCGTGGAGCCAACGTTGATGATCGTGCCGGCGCGCCTGGCCTTCATCGGACCGAGCGCGGCGTGACTCAGCTGTGTAAGGGCGCGGACATTGAGGTCGATTTCCTCAAGCTCGCGCTCGACGGGCAGATCGGAGAACTCGCCGTTTGTGCCAAAGCCGGCGTTGTTCACGAGCATGTCGATGTCGCCCCTGGCCAGTCGGGAGCTCACGGCCTCGACCCCGGCGGGCTGCGTCAGGTCGGCCTCCAGCACCGCGACTTTGCCGCCGAGCTCTGCGGCCAGCTTCTCCAGGCGGTCCCTGCGGCGAGCGACGATGACAAGGTCGTAGCAGCGCTCGGCCAGCTGCCGGGCGAACTCCTCGCCGAGTCCCGAGGACGCGCCGGTGACGAGGGCGCGCTTACGTGCGGTTTGGGCTGTTCTTGGGTTCGCAACGGGCTTTGTGTCAGTTGCCATGTTCGTCTCCTTTTGCAAGCTGCGCCCGCTGTTTTTTCCCTCCGCGCCGCGCCACCCCGCTTGGGCGAGGCAAGCCTCGCCCCTACAGTGCGTGTTACGCCTTCACTCGCGCCGCTAACAGTGGTGCGACCTCGTCGGCGACGCGTTCGCCGGAGCGGACGGCGCCGTCAACGTAGCCGCAGAACACCTCGGACGTCTCGGTGCCGGCCCAATGGATGCGGCCGACGGGCCCGCGCAACGCCGTGCCGCATGAGATCAGCGTGCCCGCGGGGAAGACTGCGCCGTAGCAGCCGCGGCTCCACTGCTCGGCCGGCCAATTGCCCTCGATGTAATCCATCGGCCTGGCCGCGCGGTCGCCGAAGTAGCGCACGAAGCATTCGAGGGCGATCTTGCGGCGCTCGCCGGCATCGATGTTGGAGAGGCGCCGCCCGTCGCCGCCTTCGATGAACCCCATGAGCATGCCGGGCTTACCCTCCCGCGGGCTGTTATCGAAGATCACCTTGATCGGCCCCTTGTCGCTGACTACGCGGCCGGACAGGCCCTCGTCGCGCCACCAGGGCGTCTCGTAGATCGCGTAGACTTTGATCACGCTGCCCATTGGCGCGCGGGTGGTCAGGTGGTCGCGCAGCGGCGGCATCGCCGGCTGGTAGTCGATGCGGCCGGCCAGCGCGGGTGGTGCTGTGACTACGCAGCGCTCCGCCTTCACACTGATCCCGTCAGCCTCGACAGTGACGCCGCCAGCGTCCTGGACGATGCGACGGACGGGCGCGGATAGGCGCACTCTGTCGCCCAACTCCGCGGCGACGCGTTCGGCGACGAGCTGCATGCCGCCGTCGAAGCGGTCAGCCTGAGCGCCGCCTTCCGTGGAGATCAGGTAGAACATACCGCCGCCGGAGCGCGCGTAGAAGAGCGCGTGCAGCAGCGAGACGTCGTGGGGCTCCGCAGCATAGACCGCCTCGATGGCGGTGCACATCTGCTCGCGAGCGCGCTCGGACTCGATGTTCTGGTCCATCCACGTCTGGACGGTCATCGAGTCCCACTCGCGGGCGCGCGGCGCGTTCCAGGGCGCGTCGATCGGCACTTCGGCAGCGAGATGGTCTAGGGCCAGGATCGCCTGCACGACCTTGCTCATTGTTTCCATGTCCTGGTCAGGCGCCGCGCCGACCCACCGTCGGATGCCCATGCCGTCGGTGTATTGGATATGCTCGCCTTCGGGCCAGGTTGGGAAACTGGCGACGCCCATCTCTTTGCCGAGCGCGCGGATGCGGTCCTGGCCGGGGCCCGTCCACTGCCCGCCGATGTCCAGCCAGTAGCCGTCCTTGCGGATCGTCCAGGTGCGACCGCCGACGCGGTCACGCGCCTCGAGGACGATGGCGTCGATCCCGCGCCTGGTGAGCTCGCGGGCGGCTGTCAGCCCGGCGAACCCGGCGCCGACGATGGCCACCTGTGTAGACGTTGGTGTTGCCATTAGGCACCTCCGTGCACGGGGGAAGATAGCACTGACGGCCAGATTATGGAAGGTGGATCCTCTGGTTGCTACTCGCCGAACAACCCCTTGTGGGCCGCTTCGTCTGCAGGAGCGAGGTCCGGCCCCGCGATGTGCGTTTCGGGCAACGCCAGCGTGCCCGTCGCCATCCCGGTGAGAACCTTGGAGCGGATGGCGTTCGCCTCGGCGCTCTGGTCCATCATGACTTGCGTCATCCAGTCCTCTACCTCGCGCACGTGCTGGAAGGAGATGTTCGCTGCTTCGGCGTACTTGTGTCCCGCCGCGTCCCAGTCGTCAGTCGCCAGCAGAGCGTCCCGGAGGAGGCGCGCATCCGTGAACGTAATCGAAAGGCCCTGGCCCCACGTTTGGTCGCTGGTCTGCGCCGCATCGCCGACGAGCGCGATTCCGTCCTTGTACGGGTGCGGCACCCAGGAGTCGAAACCGGGAAACGTCGCGAGGGGACCAGCCTGGGTTGTGCCTTCGTAGAGCGCCGAGGAAGCCCCAGTCTGCACACTCATATCGATGAGCTTCTGGAAATCGCCGTCGCCCTGCAGCCGCTCGGCCTTGTCCGTGCGGCTACCGAAGTAGGCCCGGGCCTTGCCGCCGCCCTGCGGAAAGACGAGGGCGACCTGGCCCATGAACGGGTTGAAGACTGCGGTCGCGGTGTCTTCGAGGCCGGAGTAGTTCTCCAGCATCACGCCGGCGAGCTGGTTCCCGCCCTGCTCCCCGCTGGATTCGAAGCCGCCCCACTTGCGCACCATCGAGTTCCGCCCATCCGCGCCGACCACGAGGCGGGCGCTGACGGCCTGGCTCCCGCCGTCGCCCTCAAACGAAACGCTGGGCTCCTTGCCCGGCGTGACGCCATTCACCTTGACGCCGCGTCTCACTTCGGCGCCAGCTTTCGCCGCGGCCGCCAGGACAGTTTCCTGCATCGCGGGGTGGTACATGGCGAGAGCAGACGTCTTCAGAGCGCAGTCGAAGGTGAAGTCGCGGACGGGCATTGGTGCCGGGCCGGCGAACGCCGCGAATTTCGGCGCAGGGCAACCACCGGCCGCGATGAGGTCGTCGTAGAGGCCGAGCTTCTTCGTCTCGACGGCGCCCCAGGGTGCCATCCACTCACCGCGCACCCGGTCCTTGAACTGCGCCTCCCGCTCAAGGACGAGCACGCGCTTGCCGTTCTCCGCCATCGCCTTGGCGATCGCCGAGCCGCCAATTCCGCCGCCCATCGTCACAATGTCATAGTCTGCCATCTTGTCCCTCCATGTTGTTTCGTTCCGGTGGGCAGGTTAGCACTGCTGGGCGAAATGAGCCACAGATGAACACAGTTCCCACGACAGCGCGCGGACTCAACCGGAGCCTGTCGAAGTGGCGGTGCGCGGGCTTATACTCCACTCCGTGCGATACGTCATTTACGGGGCGGGCGCGATCGGCGGCTCGATCGGGGCGAGGCTTTTCCAGAAGGGCCAGGACGTCACGCTGATCTGCCGCGGCGCCCACCTGGAAGCGGTCAAGCGCGACGGCCTGCTGTTTCGCACGCCGGACGAGGCGACGACGCTGCGCATCGCGGCCGCCGGCAGCCCGGCCGAGATCGAGTGGTGCGGCGACGAGGTCGTGCTGCTGGCGATGAAATCGCAGGATACGGCGCCGGCGCTCCAGGAGTTGCGAGCGGCGGCCGGCGATGTGCCTGTCATCTGCGTCCAGAACGGCGTCGCGAACGAGCGCATGGCGCTGCGCGTCTTCTCGCAGGTATACGCGATGCTTGTCGTCTTGCCGGCGACGCACCTCGTTCCCGGCGAGGTTCTCCTGCATTCCTCGCCGTTAGGCGGGGTGCTGGACTGCGGCCGCTATCCCGACGGAAAGGACCCACTGATCGAGGAGGTTGCGGCGGACTTGCGCGAGGCTGGCTTCGGCTCGAAGCCGGACCCGCTGGCGATGCGGCTGAAGCACGCCAAGTTGCTGACGAACCTGGGGAACGTCGTGCAGGCGCTGTGCGGCGACGGACCGGCGGGCGATCTCGTCCGCCGCGTGCGGGACGAGGCGATGCTGGTCTACGAGGCGGCTATCGTTGATTGTGCTCCGCCGGAAGAGCTGGTGGCCAGGCACAACGGGATCACGGTGAAGCCGATCTCCGGCGCGGCTGGCCGGGCGGGCGGCTCGACGTGGCAGAGCCTGGAGCGCGGCGGCTCGCTGGAGACGGACTATCTGAACGGGGAGATCGCGTTACTCGGCGCGTTGCACGGAATCGCGACGCCGTTCAACCGGATGCTGCAACTCGCCGCCGCCGAGGCTGTCCGGGAAGGGCGCCGGCCCGGCTTCTACACCGTCGAGGAGTTGATGGCGCGGGTGAGCGAGGTCGATTCTGCTCAGCTTGCGGGCTTCGGCGAGGAGCGGTAGCCCTTCGAAAGGCTCAGGATGAGCGGTAGCGCGGCCTAGAGCACGCGGCTTCGATCTCGACCAGCATCACCGGATCGACGAACGCCTTGACCTCGTGTTCTTAGTTCGTTTTCCGTTCTTCTTATGCGGGCGCTAGACGAAGGACGTGTCAATCCGCGCAGACGCGTCGAAGAAGTACTGGAACGTCTGGTTGAAGCGGTAGAAGGCGTCCCGCCGGTAGCCGTCATGGGAGCGGGCGAGGCCGTCCGGGTCCTCCATGTCGAGCGTGTTCAGGGTGTGGTGGAGGTCCGCTTTGCTGTTCGCCTTGATGTTTTCGATCATTTCCTTCCAGCGCGCGTAGGGCATCTCCAGCCAGAAGTCGGCATCTTCGGCGTCGGCCTGGTCGGTTTCGCGGATGTCAGCCACTTCGAACGCCTCGAAATTGATCTTGTAGTACTTCTGGAGGTCGGGGATCTTGACGCCGACCTCCGAGTCGCAGGTGCCGATACGCTTGTAGCCCTCGTCCTGGTTGACGATCGACTTGATGGCGTTGAACCAGTCGACCGATGGAAACGTGGCCTTGATCTTCGTCGCTTCTTGGGTCATGGGGGCACTCCTTCTTTCGGTACTGGTCAGGCGGCCTGGGCAGCGGCAGGTTCGGGCTGCGTGGCGTACTTTCGCAGGAACGGGTGCAACTGGGCGCGGCGCTCCGGTAGGCCGGCGGCAGCCAGACGTGTCGCGTAAGCGTTGACCCAGCGGCGCCAGAAGTACTCGTACTTTGTCGTTCCTTCGGCGATTTGGGCCGGGCTCGTGCCGCCGCCCAGGAGGACGATCATCGCTTCGTGCAACGGGACATCCTTCTCGATCTCGAATTTGAAGATCGCCTCGGCCTTGTTCAGGGAATGGCTGATCTCCTGGCGGCGCTCCAGGTTTCGTGAAAGGAAATACTTCAGGTGCCCGATGCCGTACGCGATCTGACGAGCCTTGTCCTGCATGCAGAGTGTGAAGATCTTCGACTCCGCCTCGTTGTGAGCGGCGTGCAAGCCCATTTCGTAGAGCCCCATGATGTAGCTGTTGTGCAGGATGAACATGACCGACGAGGTCTCGGTCCAGTAGCGCGTGTCGATAATCCCGCGGTGGAAATAGCCCGGGCTCTGCACGCCCATACCACCGCCGTTGGAGAAGGCGCGCTTGCGGAACACCTCGAACTGGCGCGCCTCGTCGAACTCCGCGCAGGAGAGGTATAGCTTGACCTCGTGGAAGCCGTAGGACATTTCAGGGAGCCACTTGCCGATCACGTCGCCGACAACGAGCGCCTTTTCGCAGAGCGCCGTCGCCAGCTGGCAGAACGAGCGCTCGATTTCGTCGGGGAGCGGCTCGAGGGTCGCCCACGGGATGTCCATCGCCGGGCGCCACCTGCGCTGGATCGCTTCCTCATACAGGTCAGCGGCGTTCTCGGACCAGAGCTCGGACTTAGTGAAGATCGAGTAGCCCATGGAGGGCACGCCCGGAATCGGGTAAGCGCCGCGCGGCATCTCCGTCTGGTACGGCCAGTAGTCGGGGACGTCGCCGTACGTGCCGACGTTGATCATGCTGACGGTGAGCCCCTTCTTGCCAGGCTTCACACGAATGCCCCATTCGGTCGGGACCTTCATCCAGGCCAGGTCCAGTGTCTGCGGTCCGCCGCCGGCCCGGGCCTCCTGCATCGCGATGAACGACTCGGCCTGCTCGGGCGAGATTCCAGCTTTGATCTGGTTGATCATCATCTCGGCCGGCGCGCCCAGCTTGATCGCGCGCTTGATCAGGGCTTCCGGCCAGTTGTGCTCGCGCGAAATGGCGAGCAGCTCCGGCGGGATCGTGATCTCGCCGCCGGCGCGGATGCGCTCCTGCTCAGAGATGAGCGCTTCGGCCGCTTCGGCGGTGACGCCGGGCATCGACATCTGACCCTTGATAGCGTCGGCGGGAAAGCCCAAGGCAAGCGCGCGCCGGACGATATCCAGCGGGATGTTCTTCTCCTCGGCGACGGCCGCCAGGTCAGCCGGGATTTCGATTGCGGATGTGTCTGCCATGGGCAAACTCCTTCTGGTGCAGGCTGGTCCGCGGATCAGGGCCCAGCCTTGAGCGACGAAGCGCTGCGGCCGGAGCCAGAGCACTGCCATTTAGCCACAGGCTGAACGTCTCGTCAAGCGAAATCTAAGCGCGTGCTAAGGGAACGACGACGCGTCTTGACGACGCCTCAGGGTGTGGGCTCAGCGTCCGATTCAAGCGCGTAGGCCATCTGCACGAATCAACCAGTGATAGACGCCGACCCGGCCAGCGACACCAGGAGCTGATTGGTCGACGATGCACGCCAACCCGGCGAACTCCGCCCCGGCTGCCTCGATCAGCGTTCGCGCCGCCACTGCTTGGCTCCCGGTCTCGCACCAGTCGTCGACAAGCAGCACGCGGTCGCCTTCGCCCACCGACGCGGTCTGAATTCGGAGGGTGTGGCTGTTGCCGCGATAGTCCGGAGCGGCGGGAACGGTGAGCTTCGGCCCGGGGAACAGCCCTTCGCTCTTGCGGATCGCTGCGAACCCTGCCCCCAGCCGCAACGCGCACGCGCCCCCGAGGATGAAGCCACGCGCTTCGATTCCGGCCACCTCCGTTATGGCCCGGCCCCGGAACGGCTCGACCAGTGCGTCGACCACGGCGGCGAACAGTTCGGCGTCGTCGAAGAGTCGCCAGTTGTCGGCGTGTCCGTTCACAAAGCGGAGTCTCTCAACGATCCGCGCTTGCAGGGCAGAAGTGTCGTCGCGCACGCTACCGGACCCGCGTTTGCCGCCTCGATCTCGGCTGCGAAAGCGATCGCCGCGGGATGAACGGCCGCGCCGCGATCATCATCGCGAGGCCCGTAATGAACCCGCCAACGTGCGCCCAGACTGCGACGCCCTCCCCGGCCGAAGACGCCCCGATCGAGGCGATGCCGCTGAATAGTTGCAGTCCGAACCAGAACAGGATGAGGATGACGGCCGGAATCGGGATCAGGCCCAGGAACCAGATCAGCGGCACGAACACCCCGACCGGCGCCCTCGGGTAGAGCACCAGGTAGCCCGCGAGCACCCCCGCGATGGCGCCACTGGCGCCAAGCACCGGCACCTCGCTGTGCTTGTCCACCGCCACCTGCAGGGTGATCGCGCCGACCGCCGAGATGGCGTAGAAGAGCGCGTACAGCAGATGCCCGAGCGCGTCCTCCACGTTATCACCGAAAACCCAGAGATAGGTCATGTTTCCACCGAGGTGCAGCCAGCCTCCGTGCAGAAACGCCGAGGTGAAGATCGTCGAAGGCATGCGCAGCCCCGATGGGTGGTTGGCCCAGGCATCCAGCGAAGCCGGGATCACCGAGTAGTCGAAGAAGAAACGGTTGAGGCCGGGAAGGCTCAGCGTCAGCTCGTAGACAAACACCGCGACGCAGGCGAGGATGATCGCGACGTTGACGATTGGCAAGCGCTGCGCTCGCACGGCGTCGGTAACGGGGATCATGCAAGGTTAGTGTAGCGGGTTCCCTCTTCACCTTCCTTTCTCGTACTATTCCGCCTACATCCCGAAATGAGGTGCACGATATGCCAGACCGCCAAAATATCTCCTCCGGCTCCCCCTACGAGCCCGTCTTCGGGTACTCCCGAGCCGTGCGCGTGGGCAATCAAATCTTCGTTTCCGGCACCGTGGCCTGGGGCGACGACGGCAAGGTGGCCGGCGAAGGCGATATGTACGCGCAGGCCAGGCAGGCGATCCGCAACATCGAAAAAGCGCTGGCGCAGGCGGGAGCGTCGCTCGCCGACGTGGTGCGAACGCGCACGTTCGTCACGGACGTCTCGCGCTTCGATGAAGTCGCCAAGGCACACGGCGAAGCGTTTGGGAACATCCGCCCCGCCGCGACCGTCGTCGAAGTGAAGGCGCTCGTCGACGCCGTAATGCTGGTCGAGATCGAGGCGGACGCCGTGGTCGCCTAACAACCCGGGAGGATGCCAATGGTTCTGGGTTCTTCGGTTCTTGGTTCTAAACGCTAGTGGTGGTCGTCGCCGCTGCCGGGCTTCTCGCGGTGGGGATCGTAACCGACGCGGCGTCGGATAAGATAGCCGATGAGCAAGATGACTCCGGCGGCTCCGGCGGCTCCGATCGTGAGCAGAGAGTACTTCAGAATGTCCGGGCTGCTGCTGCCGACGGCGATGGGGCTCGCATTCGGTGTCGCCGAAGCAGAAGGATGACCGGACGTCGGAGCTGGGCTCGCGCTGACAGCGGCAGGTGTCGTGGCACCGGGTTGGGGCGTCGGCGAGGCGGTGGCTGTGCCGCTGGAGGACTGGGCGTCGGGGCTGGTCAACCTGTCGTGGAACTTCCACTGGCTCGTGGTCTCGCCAGTGGGCTTACCAGGGTAGATCGTGATTCCGTAGCCGTCTGGCTGAAAGACGTCCCGGTTGCCGAGCCCGTCCGGCTCCGTCACGGTGAAGGCGAAGTCGCCGCCCATGTCCATGTCCTTGAAGTTGACGGGCGACGCAAAGCAAAGCTGAATGCCGAAGGCGGGCTGCTGGATCACCTCGCCTTCAGCGGGATTCTGGTGGACGAGCACCGGCTGCGGATCGGCGGCGTGCGCCGGCGGCGTGGAGAGAGCCGAGACCAATGCCAGCAGGACGAGCGGCAAGCACCACAGCCCCGCGGCCCTCATCGCTTTGCCGGTCATATCGCAGCCGAATCTACCATATGCCACCTGCACGAGATAGCGCGGTATCGTGCGGCGGACGGCGCGGCTACAATCGAACAATGGCGAAGAAACTGGGAGCGGACGAGGTGAAGTACGGGCGCATCGTCGCCAAGTTCGGCACGAACGTGCTGACCGCGGGCACCAATCGCCTGGACGCCGAGCTGATGTCATCGCTCGTCGGGCAGGTAGTGGAGCTTCGCAAGCGGGGCGCGGAAGTGCTCGTCGTCACCTCCGGTGCGATCGCGGCCGGCCGCCACCGGCTGGGCCTGCACGACCCGAAGAAGGACCGCAAGGACCTCCCGTTCCGCCAGGTGCTCGCCGCCGTCGGCCAGAGCGACCTCATGCAGACATACCAGGAGCTGTTCGCCTCGCACGGGGTGACGATCGCGCAGACACTGCTGACGCGCCGTGACCTGGCCGACCGGCTCGGCTACCTGAACGCGCGCAATACGCTGCTGGCCATGCTGGAGCTGGGCGTCGTCCCGATCATCAACGAGAACGACGTCGTCGCGGTGGAGGAGATCGAAGGCACGAAGATCGGCGATAACGATAACCTCTCCGCGCTCGTCGCCAACCTCGTCGATGCGGACCTCCTGACGCTTCTCACCGACATCGCCGGGCTGTACACTTCCGACCCGCGGGGCAACCCGGCCGCCGAGCTCATTCCGCGCGTTGAACGAATCGACGCCGGCGTGGAGGCGCTGGCCGGTAAGACGCAGAGCGAGCGCGGCGTCGGTGGCATGGCGACGAAGATCCAGGCGGCAAAGCTGGCCACCGGCGGCGGCGCCGACATGTTCATCGTCGCGGGCAAGGAGCCGGACGTGCTCGTGCGGCTGGCCGGTGGCGAGCAGATTGGAACGTACTTCCCGGCCGCGGCGGACCGCATGGAGAGCCGTAAGCGCTGGATTCTGACCGGCCTTTCGGTCAAGGGGACGGTCAGCGTCGACGATGGCGCCGCGCGGGCGTTGCGCGAGCGCAAGACGAGTCTGCTTCCGGCTGGAGTGCAAGACGTGCAGGGGTCGTTCCAGCGCGGAGACGCTGTTGCTATCGAGGGTCCGGGCGGCCGCATCGCCTGCGGGATCGCCAACTATAGCTCGGAAGAGATCGCGCTCATCCGCGGCATGCGCTCTGACCGCATCGAGGAGGTGCTGGGCCACCACTACGGCGGCGAGGTCGTGCACCGGGATAACCTGGTGCTGCTGTAGCGGGCAATCTGGCCAGCTGGGAGGTAGAGACGCCCCGGCGGGGCGTCTCTACCTACGCCCGTGTCTGCCGGGTGGACAGCGCCGTGAATCCCGAATACGATAGGCACATCTGAGATCGCCCTTTCCGCCAGAGGCGGACGAGCATAGACGAACTAAAAAGGGCAGGGCTATACGCCCTGCTCATTCGTCATGTAAGGCAACTACACGGAGGTTTGATGGGTTCAGTCGTCAAGAAGCGGCGCAAGAAGATCAGCAAGCACAAGCACCGCAAGATGCTGAAGAAGACCCGCTGGCAGCGACGACACGGCTAGTCTCTAGTCCGCGTTCGTAAGGCCAACAGGAGCGCCGCTCACGGCGATAACCCGGCGGGAGGTACATTTGAAATTGCCAGTCATTCTGACACCAGGCGAGGACGGCTACATCATCGCCGAGTGCCCAACCTTGCCCGGCTGCATCTCCCAGGGCCACGACGAAGCCGAAGCGCTTCGGAACGTTCCTGAGGCGATCGTCGGCTGGCTGGAACCAGAGGACTTGAGGGATGACCGCGAAGTCGGCCACGCCGATTGACGATTCGCAAAGCGAGTCAACCGACGAGGAAGGACTTGAGAGCAAGATAGTCGCTCACCTGTTGAAGACGGGATATCCACTGGAGTTGGATGTGGCGTCGATACTCGAAGAGCGTGGCTGGATTGTAACGAGTAACACCCCCTTCTTTGACGTAGACGAAGAAAAGCACCGTGAATGCGACATCTGCGCGGTTCGTGTTCGGCGGGTCACACTCCAAGACGAAACTGCTGAGCCTTCCTTCGCCAATCTAGGTCACGGCTTGGTCTCGGTGCTTGCGATCGAGTGCAAGAAGTCGGAAAAGCCTTGGGTGTTCTTCACGCGGACCGCGGGTAACGCTTCCCACAACCAGATCCGCTACGTCTCCAAGATCTCCAACCTTGTGACCTTCGTCGATACTCCACAAACGGTGCTTTCTCCTGGTGTCATGGCGAGACATCTCTGGTACTTTCCGTTGGCGACGAGGTCTCGAAACTTTACGGAAGCTTTCAAATCTGATTCGCAAACCAGCCAGATATGGACAGCCCTAAATCAGGTAGTTAAAGCCCTTCGCCATTTTCAAGCACAGTACGACCAGCCGTACATGCGACATCTAACAACCTTTCTCGTGCCCGTCATTGTGCTTGACGGCGTAATGTTTGAGGCCACACTTCGAAAAGGTGATATCAGTCTTCAAAGAAGCAATCACGTCGCGGTCGAATTCGATATAGTCTCGAGGCCAGATCCGCTGGTGGCTCAGCAAGTTCTGGTGGATGTGATTACAAGGGATTATCTGCTCGACTATATTGAGAAGGTCGACCGAGGCTTTGATGGCATTCGTCAGGAGCTTGAGGACGCCTTTAAGAACGGATCGGCTAAAATCGAAGACGTATGACTACGACAGCCAGCGAACTACAGACGAAGGGCCAGGCGGCTCGGCGAGCCGCTCGCGAGCTAGCGCGCGCCTCTGCCGTCACCAAGAACGCCGCGCTGATCGCCATCGCGGACGGCCTTGTCGCGCGAGCGTCCGACATAGTCAAGGCGAACGAGCTCGACGTAGCGGCGGCGCAAGACGCCGGGCTGACACCCGCCGTCATCGACAGGCTGCGGCTCACGGCTGAGCGCGTCGCGGCAATCGCCTCGGACGTCCGGGACGTGGCGCTCCTCCCCGACCCCGTCGGCACGATGTCCGAGATACGGACCCTGCCAAACGGCTTGCAGGTCGGGCGACGAAGCGTGCCCCTAGGCGTCATCGCCGCCATCTACGAGAGCCGCCCCAACGTCACCGTCGATATCTCCTCGCTCTGCCTGAAGGCGGGAAGCGCTTGCATCCTGCGCGGCGGCAAGGAGACCATCAACTCCAACAAAGTGATCATCGCCGTCCTGCGCGAAGCCATCGCTTCCGTCGGCGCACCCGCCGACGCCGTGCAGCTGATCGAGAACACCGACCGCACGCTCATCGGCGAGTTGCTGAAGATGAAGGACGTGATCGATCTCGTCGTGCCGCGCGGTGGCGCCGAGCTGATCCGTTATGTGGCCGAAAACGCGACGATGCCCGTCCTCACCGGCGGCATCGGCGTCTGTCACACGTACGTGGACCGCGCGGCGGACCTTGACAAGGCGGTGCGGATCGCGCACAACGCCAAGACCCGCAAGTACAGCATCTGCAACGCCCTGGACACCATCCTCGTACACACTGAGATCGCGGCGCGCTTCCTGCCGCTGATCGGCCGCTCGTGGACAGAAGCCGGTGTGGAGATGCACTGCGATGAGCGTTCGCTCCAGATCTTGCAGGCAGCAGAGATCCCGGGCGCGAAGCTCGTGTCGGTAGCGGCGGGCGACTTCGGGCGCGAGTTCCTGGCGCTGGCGGCGGCTGTTCGTGTCGTGGATTCTCCAGACGAGGCGCTCGAGCACATCTACGAGTACGGCACCGGCCACTCCGACGCGATAGTCACGGAGGACTACTCGGCGGCGATGCGCTTTCTCGACGAAGTGGACTCCGCGGTCGTTTACGTCAACGCCAGCACGCAGTTCACCGACGGCGCCCAGTTCGGCCTCGGGGCTGAAATCATCGATTCGACCCAGAAGACGATCGCGCGTGGGCCCGTCGGCCTGCGCGAGATCACGACGTACAAGTGGATCGTCTTCGGCAACGGCCAGATAAGACCCGCTTAACTGCTAGTCCCACCCAAGGAGGCTGCCCCGATGCCAGGCTTCGAGTTCGACCGCGAGTGCCGCACGCCCAGCTCCGAGAGCTACATCATCGAGATGGAGGACGACGAGATCGGCCGCGTGGACCTGCACTACGCGGCTTCTGTCACGTACGCCACGCTGGCCGTCGTGGAGAGCCTGACGGAGGAGGACATCCGCTCCCTGATCAGTGAGATCGATGAGCGCCTGGTTCTGACGAACGATCCTTTCCGCGAAGACCTGATGGTGACGGTCTGGTCGGGCCGCGAGTACGGTAACTTTTCCGACGAAGATTTCGAGGACGGGCCGGGCGAGGAAGCGGACGGCGACGGCTTCGGGTCAGGGTAGGTGAGAGGGCCAAGACCTAAGAAAAAGGTTGTTGGCTCAGGCCTCACCGCGCGCTAAGACAGTCACGCTGGGGTCCGATAGACAATCGGAATTCTCCCGTCGAACCTCACTACTCCTACCCTGCGAACGCCGGCACTTTCTCCGGCCACTTGTCGTTCCAGGGGCGCGCCTGCTCGTAGGAGTAGGAGGCCTGCAGCACGAGGTCGTCCCGGTGACGGCCGCCGACGATCTGCAGGCCGACGGGCATGCCGCTGTCGCTGAAGCCGGCTCGCACAGACGCCGCCGGGTGGCCTGAGAGGTTGAACGGGTACGTGAAAGCGACCACGTGCAGGGGGTTCTTCAGCTCGCGGCCGGCGATGCGGGTGGGCCAGGCGCCCCGCGCGTCGATCGCCTCGACCGGTAGCGTGGGCGTGAGCAGCAGGTCGTGGTTCTCGAAGAAGTGCCACAGCTGGTGAACGAGCTTGGCGCGGATACGTTGCGACTTGCCGTACTTCTCCGGCGTGACATTCCGTGTGCCCTCGGCGCCGGTCAGGAAGCTGTGCCCGAACTCTTCGCGATGCTCATCCACCTTGTCGTGGATCTCCGCCCAGGTCTCGGCGCCGGAGATCCGCGACCAGATCGTACCCGGATCGTCGAATATCTTGCCGATCTCGTCGACCTGGTAACCTATCCCCTCGAACGCCTTTACCGCCGCCTCGCACTCGCGCATGACGTCCGGCTCGCTGATCGCGTAGCCGAGGTTGGGGCTCCAGGCGATGCGCAGCTTCTTCGGCAGCTTCTCGAGGACGTCGACGTACTTGTAGCCTGGGTGCGGCAAGCAGTTCGGGTCCGCCTCGTGCGTACCGACAACGGCATCGATGTACATGGCGGCGTCGCGGACGGTGCGAACCATCGGACCGTGAACGGAGGTGTCGTTCCAGCCGAGCATCTTGCGCGGGGCGATCGGAACGCGGCCGAAGCTCACCTTCATCCCGAAAAGGCCCGTCCAGCAGGCCGGGATGCGGATGCTGCCGCCGCCATCGGAGCCCGTGCACATCGGCACCTGCCCTGAGGCGACGGCGGAGGAGGAGCCACCGCTGGAGCCGCCGGAGGTCCGCTCCGGGTTCCAAGGGTTGCGCGTGATGCCGAAGAGCCGGTTCTTGGTGACAGCCGAGTACCCGAACTCCGGCGCGTTCGTCTTGCCCAGCGCGATAGCGCCGGCCTTGCGCAACCGCTCCACCTCAACCGAGTCGCGCTCCGGGAAGTTGTCCTTGTACGCGATGGACCCGTGCGTCGTCGGGAAGCCGGCCAGGTCGTCGAGCTCCTTGACGCCAAACGGCAGCCCGGCCAGGGATCCGGCATCCTCACCGCGCGCGATCCTTCCCTCCAGATCACGCGCTTCCTGCATCGCCTCTTCCGGCCGCTTGCCGCACCAAGCGTTCAGCGTGTCGTCCGTCTCGGCGATTCGGTCGAGGCTAGCCTGCAAAAGCTCGACCGGCGAGAGCTGCTTGGAGCGGACGAGGCCGGCGAGTTCGTGGGCGGACTTGAAGTTAAGTTCGGACGGCATGTTGGGCTCCTCCCATGTTCTGGTGGGCCGGATGATACTACGCGAGGCGCCGCCTTGCACATTTAGCGCCGTTTGCGCGTAGACCACGCACGGGAACGCTCCCTACAATTGTGCCCAGTGGAACACACATTCGAAAGCGAGCAGCACCACGGCGACTGAGCGCATCACCTCCGGCGATATGCAGGAAGACGACGCGGCGCTGGACAGCACGCTCCGGCCGCGGCGCATGGGCGAGTTCATCGGACAGGAGAAGCTGAAGGATAACCTGCAGATCGCCGTGCAGGCCGCCCTCAAGCGCGCCGAGCCGCTCGACCACCTGCTCTTCTACGGACCGCCCGGACTCGGCAAGACGACGCTGGCCCACATCATCGCGTCCGAGATGGGCGTCTCCGTGCGCGTGACGTCCGGCCCAGCGATCGAGCGCGCGGGCGACCTCGCGGCGATACTGACCAGCCTCCAGGAGTTCGACATCCTGTTCATCGACGAGATCCACCGGCTCCCCCGCACGGCCGAGGAGGTGCTCTACCCGGCGATGGAGGACTTCGCGCTGGATATAGTGCTCGGCCGGGGGCCCGGGGCGCGCAGCGTCAGGCTGAGCGTGCCGCACTTCACGCTGGTCGGCGCGACGACGCGATACGCCATGCTCAGCGCTCCCCTGCGCGACCGCTTCGGCGCGGTCTACCGTCTCGACTTCTACGACCAGAAAGCGATAGGTGCGATCATCCGGCGCAACGCGGGCATCCTGGACATCCCGATCGAAGACGAAGGCGCAGCCGAAATCGCCGGCCGCTCCCGCGGTACGCCCCGCATCGCCAACCGTCTTGTGCGGCGCGTCCGCGACTACGCCCAGGTGCGCGCCGATGGCCGCATCACGGCGGACGTCGCGCGGGAGGCGCTGGAGCGGCTGGACGTGGACGCGCTCGGGCTCGATGAGGTCGACAAGAAGGTGCTGCTGACGATCATCGAGAAGTACGACGGCGGCCCCGTCGGCATCGAGACGATCGCCGCCTCGATCTCGGAGGAGTCCGACACGATCATGGACGTCTACGAGCCGTACCTGATGCAGATCGGCTTCCTGCAGCGCACGCCGCGCGGCCGCATGGCGACGCGTCACGCCTACGCGCACCTGGGCATCGAACTGCCGCAGCAGAAGGCGGCGCAAGCGCAGTCCGGCCTCTGGGAGTAGCGAGAACGCCTGTCGTTCTGAGCGGGGAGGACGCTTGCCCGGCGGAAGGACGTAGTTGCACGAAGGAATCTTGGGTGGGGCACGCGTGCGCATCGGGACGGCTCGGCGCTGACCATCAACGGATCGCTTGCGGATCAACGGGTGCGCAGGCTCCCACCAGTCACCTGATACCTCGAAGCTACCCGCCCTTGCGCCACTCCGCTTCCGGACGCCCGGCGGACTGGTTGACGTGGCGGGCCATCACAAACAGCAGGTCGGACAGGCGGTTCAGATAGCGCTGCAGATCCGGGTTCACCGGCTCGATGTGGCCCAGGGTGACGACGGCACGCTCCGCACGCCGGCAGACCGTCCGGCAGAGGTGGAGCAGCGCGCCCGCCTGAGAGCCTGACGGCAGAACGAACGTCGTTAGCGGCGGCAACGCGGCGTCCAGCTCGTCCATCAGGTGTTCGAGCGCCTCGGTCTTGGCATCCGCATCGGTAAACATGCGAGCGTAGCTGGCCGCCTTCTCGGCGCCCGATTCGCTTGCGAGCTCGGCGCCGATGTTAAACAGCTCGTTCTGGACGGCGGTCAGCGCTTCGATCAGCCGCGGGTCGGTCATGAACGCGACAGCCACGCCGATCGTCGAATTCAGCTCGTCGACCTCACCGTAGGCGGCGACGCGTGGGTGGTCCTTCGGCACGCGGCCGCCACCAAAGAGCGCCGTCGTGCCAGCGTCGCCCGTACGGGTGTAGATCATCGACTTGGGCGGCGTCTCGTCCGGCATCTTGCCGCCAGTCTAGCCTTCGCCTCCCGGCGCCACAACGGGCCGCCCGCTGACAGGATGCGGGAAGACGTCGACCGCGACGCCGTACACATCGCGCAGGATCCGCGATGTGAGCACGTCCTCCGGCGCGCCCGAAGCGACAACGGAGCCGGAGCGTAGCATCACCAGCCGGTCGCAGTAGCGAGCAGCGAGCGTGAGGTCGTGGACGACGGCGAGCACGGCCTTGCCTTCATCGCGGGCGCAGTGGCGGATTAGGTCGAGGACGCCTGCCTGGTGGCCAAGATCGAGGTGCGCCGTCGGCTCGTCGAGCAAGAGGATGACCGTCTCCTGGGCCAGCGCCCTGGCGACGACGACGCGCTGGCGTTCGCCGCCCGATAGCTCGCCGAGGAGACGGTCGGCGAGCCGCCAGGTGTCGGTCGCCAGCATCGCCCGGCGGGCGGCGTTGAGATCGCTCGCGCCCTCGTTCTGCAGCAAGCGCAAGTGTGGCGTGCGGCCCATGAGCACGCAGCTGAGCGCGTTGAAAGCCGGCGGCAGTGCGGGGTCCTGCGGCACGACGGCCACAAGCCGGGCCAGCTCCCGCTGCCGCAAGCGGGTGATGTCCACGCCGTCCACGAGCAGGCGGCCGGTGCCCGGCCTGACAACGCCTGTCACCGCGCGGATCAGCGTCGTCTTACCCGAGCCATTCGGACCGACGAGGCCAACGACTTCGCCCGCCTGGAGCGTCAACGAGACGTCACAGAGGGCGATGAGCTCGCGACCGGCGGACCTGTACGCGACGGTCACGCCATCGACGGCCAGCAGCGGGGATCGTTCTACGACTCGCGCGGGGGCGATCACCAGACCGCTCCGATCCTGGCACGGCGCAGCAGGTACAGAAAGAATGGCACGCCGCAGAAGGCCGTGATGATACCGACGGGAATCTCGGCCGGGCGGTCGGCGGTGCGGGCGATGAGGTCCGCGCCGATCAGAAACGCCGCCCCGACGACGATCGACATCGGCAGCAAGTAGCGATTGTCCGGGCCCCAGACGAGACGGATCGCGTGGGGCACGATCAGGCCGACGAAGCCGATCGTCCCGCCCACCGAGACCGCGGCCGCCGCCGCCAAGGACGACACGCCGAGCAACAGCAGCTTCGTGCGCTCCACGTCGACGCCGAGGAAGCGCGCCTGGTCTTCGTCCAGGCTGAGCACGTTGATGATGCGCGCGTGGGCCAGGATGACAATCGCAGCGGGGACGGCGTACGGCAGCACCCACAGCAGCTTCGTCCAGTTCGCAGTGTTGAAGCCGCCCAGCGTGACGGAGAAGATCAGCCCCGCGTTCGAGGTGTTGTGGATCATCAGGTACGACGTGATCGCCGTTGAGAGCGAGGAGACGGCGACGCCGGCCAGGATCAACGTCATCACCGGCACCGCGCCGCCGACGCGCGCGACGCCGTAGACAACGGCGACCGAACTGACAGCGCCCGCAAACGCCGCCATCGGCAGGATGCTGAGCCCGTGCCACGAGACCGAAGCGCCCGAGACGACGACGATCGTCGCGCCGAGGGCAGCGCCGGTCGCGACGCCGATCAGGTAGGGATCGGCGAGTGGGTTGCGGAAAACGCCCTGGTACGTCGCGCCGGTCAGGCCAAGCGTCGCGCCGACAAGGCCGGCCAGCAGCACCCGCGGCAGCCGCACATTCCAGACGATCGTGTCCGCCGTCGTGGAGACATGCGACGCAGTGTGCAGGCCAAACAGATGCGACAGCAGAATCCGCACCGTGTCATCGGGCCGGACGCTAGTCGGGCCGAGCGCGAGGGCAGCCAGCGTGACCGCGAAGAGCAAGGCCAGTGCGACGAGCAGCCTGGGCCAGAACCCGTCGCGCACGCCCACCACAAGCAGCTCTGGCGAGTCAGACGGGCGATCGAGAAGGCGCGTGCGACGAAGGATGTTCATCAGGACCCCGGGTAAAGAGCGGCCTCAAGCGCCCGGAGGGCATCGACGATCCGCGGGCCCGCGCGGCCGAGGATGTTTGGATCGATGGCGTAAACGTGATGCTGCTTGACCGCGGCGATGACACTCCAGCCCGGCCTCGCGGCGACAGTCGTGGCGCTCT
>DAINDD010000053.1:0-20206 GCA_036732045.1 Chloroflexota bacterium | reverse complement strand
GACGAAGACGATGCACGGGGAGTTGCGCTTGGCCTGGTCGAAGAGGTCGCGTACGCGGGAGGCGCCGACACCGACGAACATCTCGACGAACTCCGACCCGGAGATCGAGAAGAACGGCACACCCGCCTCGCCGGCGACGGCTTTGGCGAGCAGCGTCTTGCCGGTACCCGGCGGGCCGATCAGCAGGACGCCCTTCGGGATGCGCGCGCCCAGTGCGGCGAACTTTTCCGGGTACTTGAGGAACTCGACGACTTCCTTTAACTCGTCTCTGGCTTCTTCCACGCCGGCAACGTCAAGGAAAGTCACGCTGGACCTGCTGCCGCTGAACATGCGGGCACGGCTCTTGCCGAAGTTGAGCGCCTGGTTGTTCGATCCCTGGGCCTGGCGCAGGAAGAAGAACAGGACGCCGATGATGATTACGATGGGTGCGAATGTGAGGAGAACGCTGAGAACGGTCTTCCAGGCGCTGGTGCCCTTGATGTTGACGTCCGGGTAGTTCGCGTCGCCCGGCTTGATGCCGGCGTCCACCAGGATCCCGCGGACGGTGTCGCCGCTCTCCATCTTGGCGGTGTAGGAGGTGTCTTCGCCTTTTAGCTTGTAGGTGAGGGTGTCGCTGTTCACGTCTACCTTGGTCACTTCGCCCGCTTTGACGTGAGAAATGAACTTGTCCAGCGTTTCGTCGACCGTGCCGGTGCTGCTGCCGTAGAAGACGGTAAAGACGATAGCAACTATCGCGACAAGGATGAGGAGATAGATGAAGCTATTGCGCAACCAACGACCGTACATACAACTCTTTCTACGGGATTTGGATAGACAGATCTCCTATCCACAACTCGTACCGATTATAGCATAGGCCCACGTTTGCCCGGCCTCTGAAAGGGTGACGAGCGCCGGGTCAGTTAGGTTACAAACGGCGAGGAACTGGGAACGGGGAACATGGAACTGGGACATAGATCATGGAGCCTGTCCGTTGCGCCCAGTCCATATCTACTCTTCGCTTGCGAGCTTGCCTTCCTGCGCCCAATCGTCCTTGGCGATGTCCTCGAAAATGATGATCGTGGCCTCTGGCGTAGTGTGGGCGATGTTTACCATCGCATCTGTAATCACGCGCGCCAGCTCCTTCTTCTGGGCGGCGGTGCGCCCGCTCCACATCTCTATTCGCACGATCGGCATCGGTCCCTCCCGTTGGTAAGTCGCTCACAAGGTATTCCGCTTGAATGCGTGAGTCAAATGTTAACAAGCCTGCTCGATTTCTTGACATGCCTTTGGGTCCAGAGCTAGCATCCGCCGCGAAGGCTATGCCGAAGCGTCCGTCTTTCCGCGCCGAACGCACCATCTGGGGTGCGGGTGCGCTTCTCATTGCCGGTGTCGATGAGGTCGGCCGAGGGCCGCTCGCGGGGCCGGTTGCGGCGGGCGCGGTAATCCTTCCGAAGGAAGTACGCGCCGCTGGGCGCTACCGTTTCCTCCGACAGGTCAACGACAGCAAGAAGCTTTCGCCGGAAGCCCGCGAAGAGCTCGCGCCGTTGATCTGGGAGCACGCCGTCGCTGCCAACGTCGCCTTCGTCTCCGTTCACATGATCGACCGCATCGGCATCGCGGAGGCGTCGCGCCAGGCGATGCTCGGGGCGATCGGCGGTCTGGCGGTGCGCCCGCAGCACCTGCTGCTGGACGCCTTCCCGCTGCACGCCTGCAACATTCCTCAGACCCCGATCATCGGTGGCGACGGCCTCTCGCTTTCAATCGCGGCTGCTTCGATCATCGCCAAGGTCGCGCGGGATCAAGTGATGGATGGCCACGACGGTGAGTACCCAGGCTATGGCTTCCTGACGAACAAGGGCTACTACACGCCCGAGCACGCCCGCGCCATCGCCGACCTCGGCCCCTGCAACCTGCACCGGCGGTCATTCTCGCCGGTGAAGGAGATCCTGCTGGGTTATCAGCTGGAGCTGGTGCCGGCGGCGATGCCAGCTGCCGCCTCTCTGTAGCCGGCCGCTGACGTATAATCGGGCGCGTCCCAGGCTGGAAAGCCCGGGCTACGAGAAGGAGACGCCCATGCCCACCGTCAACTCCGTATCCGGCCCGCTCGACACCGCCAAGCTCGGCTTCACGCTAATGCACGAGCACATCATGGTGCAGTCGCCCGGAGTCAAGGACAATTTCCCGGTGTACGACCGCAAGGCCGAGATCGCCAGCGCGATCCAGAAGGTGAAGGACGCACAGTCGCGCGGAGTTAACACGTTTGTCGACCTGACGCCGGGGCACTGGCGCGACATCCCTTTCGTGAAAGATGTTGTGAAAGGTAGCGGAGCGCTGGTGATCGTGGCGACCGGACTGTACTGGGATGTGCCGCACTACTTCGCGGCGCAGAGCGGACGCAGCGTCGAGTTCGTCGCCGAATTCTTCGTGCGCGACATCCAGGAAGGGATCATGGACACCGGCGTCAAGGCCGGCATCATCAAGTGCGCGACCGACGAGCCGGGCGTCACGCCTGACGTTGAGCGCGTGCTGCGGGCGTCCGCGCAGGCGCACCGCCGTACCGGCGTCCCGATCTCCACCCACACTCACGCCGCGACCGAGGTTGGCCTGAAGCAGCAGGACATCTTCGAGAGCGAGGGCGCCGACCTCTCGCGAATCGTCATCGGCCACAGCGGCGACAGCGAGGACATCGCTTATCTGCGCAAGATCTGCGACCGCGGCTCGTACATCGGGATGGACCGCTTCGGCATCGACATCTTTTTGCCGACGCCGCAGCGCGTCGCCACGATCGCAAAGATGTGCGAACTCGGTTACGCCGAGAAGATGGTGCTCTCCCACGACGCGTCCTGCTACTTCGACTGGGCGGACCCCAAGCTGCTCGGCGCGATGCTCCCGAAGTGGAACTTCAACCACATCCCCGATGACGTGATCCCAGCTCTCCGGGCCGCCGGCGTCACGGAGGATCAGATCACGACGATGACCGTCGAGAACCCGCGCCGCATATTCGAGAAGCAAGGCGCGTACTAGGTGGCCGACCGGCGGCGTGTGTTCGGTGATCTCGGCGAGCGGCTTGCCGTCCAGCACCTGGTGGCGAAGGGCTACCGCATTCGCGAGCAGAACTACCGCTGCGCCGAGGGCGAGATCGACATAATCGCCGAGACGGACGGGTTGGTCGCCTTCGTCGAGGTGAAGTGCCGCCGCGGCGCATTAATGGGCACTGCCGCCGAGGGTGTGACGCCGGCCAAGCAGCGGCGCCTCGTCTCGCTGGCTGAGGCTTACGCGAGTGAGCACGCGGCCGGGAGCGCGCTACGAATCGATGTCATCGCGATCGATTTCGCGCCGGACGGACGGCTGTTGTCGCTGGCGCACCACGAGAACGCGGTGACCGGGGACTAGTTGAAACCTATTCGGTCGGCTGCAGCTTTGGGGCGCGGGCCTTGCCACGGCCGTTGTCCAGGAGTGTGCCGCGCATCCCGCCCTTAACGATAGCGCGGACGAAGGCCGGCTTGTCGTTGTCGACGAGGGAGCAGCGGAAAGCACAGCCCACGGAGCACCCTTCCTCGCAACCCGTGGCAGTCTTGGCGTTGCGGTCAAGGTCGGCAGTTGTGTACTCGACGATCGGCTTCACGAAGTCCTTGCGGCCGAGCTGTGAGGCACAGAGCTGCACGTCCCCGTGCTCGTCTACGTAGAGGTAGCGCGAGCCCGTCTTGCAGACCCAGTCCGGCTTCTCGCCTGAGAGCAGGCGCTTGCCGTACTCGTAGTCGAGGAAGGTGAACGGCTTGCCTTCGCGGTAGAACTCCTCGAACAGATCGAGGTACGGCTGCCCCTCGATCGCAATGTAGCCGCGCGAGTTGTGCAGGAGATTGATCGACATCCGGAAGCCCATGGCCTGCACCTCGCGGACCAGCTCGCGGAAGTCGTCCTTCGAAGAGTCGCAGAGGACGGCTGTGACGTGCACGTCGAAACGGGCAAGGTTCTGCAAGCGTTGGAGCCGCGTTCGCAAAGATTGGAACGACTTCTGGATGTAGCGGGTCGTGTCGGCCTTTAGCGTGTCGACGCTGACCGTCAGGTTGTTCAGCCCCGCCTCGTTAAGCGCTTCGATGACGCCGTTGCGCAGCAGGAAGCCGTTGGTGACGATGCTGACGTTGGCCTTGCGGACGGCGTAGCGCACGATTTCGGCGATGTCCGGGTGCATCAGCGGCTCGCCGCCCAGAAGCGTGATGTTAATCGACTTCAGGCGGTGAAGCGCGTCGATGCGGCTCTTCAGTTCGTCCAGCGGGACCGGCTCCGAGAAGTTGTCGTACTCGGCGCAGTAGCCGCAGCTAAGGTTGCAGCGGCGGGTGATGATGAGTTGGGCGTCAATCGGGGCGTTCGTCAGAAGAACGCGCGGGACAGCGGCGAGCAGGCCCTTAACTTGCATACTTTTAGAACAACTATGCGGTCCGCGCGGTGGCGCGTCCAGCACCGGGCTCGTGGGCAACGCCGCAGAGCCAGTACATCCAGGTGACCCAACCCTTTTCGCGGGCGACCTTGCTGTCCGGCGAGACGATTCGCGTCGCCAGCCTCTTGCCGCCGAAGGCGATTCCGAGGCCGAGCAGCATCACGGCGCAGCCGGCCGCTGCATCGAGCAGGTAGTGGTTGGCGGTGAGGATGATGACGGCGAACATCGTGATCGGCATCAGCACCGCGAAGGCTCGCATGAAGATGTTGCGCGTGGCCAGCCAGATCGAGATGCCGACGAGCAGGTTCCAGCCAATATGCATGCTGGGGAAGGCGGCATATTCGTTAACGAACCAGGACGGCGTGTCCGGCCGGGAGTTGTGGTACTGCTGGGTGATCGTATCGACGAAATTGAAGCCGAGGTCGTGCGGGAGCAGGCGCGGCGGCGCCGTTGGGAAGTTGATGTAGAAGATCAGCGCAATCGCGCCGGAGATGAGGAAGGCGTTGCGCATCACCAGGTATTGCGGCCGGTGCCAGAAGTACATCCAGAGGGCCAGCGTGCCGATCACGGGCAGGTGGCCGTACAGGTAGAAGTCGTTAAGGAAGGTGACGAGCCAGTGGTAGGAGAGGATCGAGCTTTGCAGCTGTACCTCCCAGAAGATGCCCAGGCTCTGTTCGATGTGGACGATGCTAATGCCGCGGTCGACGGCCGCATCGACGTGGGTCTGGGTGACGCCGCGAACAAGGTAGTACAACGGCAGAGTGCCAATCAAAAGCAAGATTTCGGCACCGTCTTTCTTCCCCGGCCGCCACCTCAGCACAACATCAACGTTCGCCTTGACCTCGCGGAGCCTGCGGATGAGCATTGCCCTCAGGCGGCCCTGCAAGCCCCTGTCCAGCGCGGCGTTTGTGCTGCTCATTATCCCTCCTGGTTACTAATCGTAACCCGGTTGTCGTTAGAGTAGCACATGCTTTGCGATTCGTGAACATACGTGCGTCGTCTTGTAAACAAAATTTCCGGCCGGCAGAATCAGGATATAGCGGAATACGGGACGGGTCGCGTGAAATCAATGAAACGCGCAAGCCTTCCGCTATCGGAGATCGTCGCGCTCTTACAATGGTCGTGATGGCTCGCGTTTCACCGCTCAAGGTGCGCGTCTTCGAGACTTGTCGCCTGCGATTCCGCTATCAGTACGTTGACCGCGATGAGGGCCGGGTGCGGTCGCGGCTGAGGCCTGCGGACACCGCCGGCAGCCTGGTGCACAGGGTGCTCTGCGATTTCTTCTCCAAGGTGCCGGAGAACGAGCGCGACCGCCGGCGGCTGATCGACATGTTCCAGGACGGCTGGCAGGCGCTGACGCCGAAATACCACCGCATCCCCGGTGTCGAGATGCATCACGAGGCGTCGCTCCGGCAGCTCGCTAACTTCGCCGCGAACTTCGATCTCGACGCGCGGCCGTTCATGGTCGAGCCCTACTTCCAGGAGGAGATCGCGCCGGGCGTGGTGCTGTTCGGGCGGCTTGACCGGCTGGACGAGGAGCCGGATGGGATGCTGCACATCATCGACTACAAGACGGGCAGGCAGCCGGAGGAGATCGACCCGAAGCAACTGGCCTTCTACGCTATACTCGTCGAGGCCAGGCTCGGTCGCAGCGTCTCGAAAGCGTCGTTCTGGTACCTCGATGATGGTTCTGCCTGGACGATGGACTTCAGCGATCAAGACAAGCGCCGGGCGTGTGAGGAGCTGCTGGTGACGGTCCGCGAAATGGAAGACGCGCACGAATTCCCGCCGACGATCGCGCTGCACTGCGCCTTCTGCCCGTACCTGAAGGTCTGCGAGTTCCGCGACGACATCGCCGAGGCGCGGGCCCGGGAGGGCTGGTGAGATGCCAATCTATGAGTACCGCTGCAACGCTTGCCGCAAGCGTACCGCAGTATTCGTGCGCACGGTCGCCGTCGCCGTCTCTCCCACATGCGAGCACTGTGGCTCGGCGGACGTTGAGCGCCTGTTCTCGCGCGTCGCCGTGATGCGTGGCGACGACGGACTCGACCTGGCGGAGGCAAGCCTGGGCGACGTCGACGAGAACGATCCGCGCTCCGTCGCGAAGTGGGTGCGCAAGATGAGCCGCGAGATGGGCGAGCCACTGGACGGTGGCATGCAGAGCGAGCTGGAGCGCATGGAGGCCGGCGAGACACCTGACGACGACTCCCTCGACGACGGTGACGATTTCGGCGGCTTAGACTAGAAGCATGCCAATCTACGAGTACAAGTGCGCCGAGTGCGAGCGTCTGACCAGCGTCTTCACTCGCAGCGTGAGCGCGCCCCCCGCCGGGAAGTGCAAGCACTGCGGATCGAAGAAGCTGGAGCGCGTGATGTCGAAGTTCGCCCACCACAAGTCGGATGGCGATATCCTGCGGGATTACGGCTCAGAACCGAAGCGGTTGGAGGACTACAAGGACCCGCGCCAGATCGGCCGCTGGGCGGAGCGCAAGTTCGACGAGTTCGGTATGGAGATGCCGCAGGAGGCCCGCAAGATGATCGACGCCGCTCGGGAGGGAGAGTTCCCGGACCCGGTCAAGGATCTGTAGGCAAACCCCCCTTTGTCCTGGGCCTGTCGAAGGTCTACCACAACTCGTCGAAGCCCGCAGGCTGAGCCACCGTCGACGCAGCAACGGATTCGAGCGAATAAGCAGATTCGCGTCTGCCCCAGAGTAGCCCAGCCCGTTTATCTGCTCCCATACGTTTGAACCGGCACCTGCTAAGGCACCAGCGTGCGTTATCATTGCCCTGACTTGAATGCCGACGCCCTCAATTCCATCGCTGAAAACATCCGCGCGTACCTCGATGCCAAGCACCGCGCTCGTGAGCAGGCGCTGGCCCTGACGCGCGAAGTAATCCGGCTGTCGGCGAACGCGATCCGCAACGTGCACCGCCGCAACTTCGACGTCGCCGAGGAGTTGCTGCGCAAGGCTCGCGCCAACCTCGACGAGACCGAGACGTTGCTGGCCGAGCACCGCGACATCTACCACGCCGGCTTCGTCCACGACTCTCAGAAGGAGTACGCGGAGGCGAGTTGCACGCTGGCCTTAATCGCCGGGCGGGCGCTGCCTGGGAACGAAGAGATCGGCGTGATGGCTGGAGCCTACCTGAACGGCCTCGGCGAGACGGTTGGGGAGTTGCGACGGCACCTGCTCGACTCGCTGCGCGCCGGCGACATCGCGCACTGTGAGGAAGCGCTCGGCGTGATGGGCGACATCTACGACGTGCTCGTGACGATGGACTACCCCGAGGCCGTCACCGGCGGCCTGCGCCGCACGGCAGACGCCATGCGCGGCATCCTTGAGCGCACGCGCGGCGACTTCACGACGACGTACATGCAGCGGCGTTTGGAGGATCGACTGAGGGAACTCGAGGAGCGCCTCTCGAAGTGATGCGGATGGCAGGACTCCTCACGCTGGCGGCCCTCGCCATGTGCGTGGCCTGCGGCGGCGGCAGCAGCGGCCCGACGGCAGTCGTATCTCCGATCGGCACGAAGGCTGGGACGCCAACGCCTACACCCGTGGCCACGGCAGCGCCGGGCGGCAACGGTGCGCCCGCGCCGATCGAGCCGACGCTGGATGAGGCAGTGACAGAGATTGCTAGTGGTGATCTGACGGCGGACGTGCAGCCGGGCCAGACTTACGGCATTGACCCGCAGTCACTGGTCGCCAGTCCGCCGTCGTGCACGAACTTCCAGTTCGACTTTACCTGGCAGGTCACCGACCCTTATCCGGCCGACGGTGTCGATCTGCAGTGGCAGATTCAGCGCAATGGCTCCGGCGTCAAGATCGCTGAGGCGACGTCGGGCGAGCAATCCGTCGGCTGCGTTTCGTTGCAAGCGCTTAACGCCGGCTCCGCGCCGATCGCTGTGGCGATCAAGTACAAGATCGGCGGTCTGCCGCAGTAAGCCAAAAAATAGCGCTGTAATTGACCAGTTACGTTAATTTTCGGGAAATTCACGCAAAAATCCTTCATTCCATTGATATTTTTGGGTTGTATCTTGGTTTGGAACTAGTAAAGGATAGGTTTAGCCACCAAGGTACTTTGAGGGGCACGGAGGATTAGAGATGCCAGGAAAACTGATTTGGTCACAGTCGAGATTGCTTCTCGCCGGCATAATGGCGAGCGTTCTCATCATTGTGGGAGCGGTAGTGAGCCTGACGCCCGCTCTTGCGTTCACTGCGGGGGACAACGGGCACCCCACAAGTGGGCCCTATACTGATCTGAAGGGGCGCGCCGGCGACGTCAGCTTGAGTTTCGAGCCGACCGCCAGGCTGAGTTGCGTCCAGGGAACGGCCACTTCGTTCACGTTCACTCTGGACTACAACATATCCGGAACACCTTTGCCGGCTGGCTCGGTCATCGTCGTCTATCTCTCGCCGAACCAGGGCGCGATCAATGGCAACGCAGATACGAACAATGACGGTACTGTATCGCCTGCCGAGGAAGCGGCCTATATCGCCGCCGTGGAATCTAACTACACTATTTTGCCGGTGGGAAGCCTGAGCGGGTCAGGCTCACTAACATTCACACTGACCGTCACATCTTCCTTCACGCTTAACAGCGGTGGCGTCCTCGGTGTCATTGCCAACGACATTGACGGCACGAAGTTCACTAGCAAAACCAACTCGCTGAACTGTTCGGAAGCATCGGTCACTCCGTCGCCAAGCCCGACGCATAGCCCGTCTCCGACGCCGACCCCGACACCGACTCCAACCCCAACGCCGACGCCAACCCCTACTCCAACTCCGACCCCGACCCCGACCCCGACACCATCGCCGACGCCGAGCCCCACGCCATCGCCGACGCCGAGCCCGACGCCATCGCCGACGCCAAGCCCTACACCGTCGCCGACGCCAAGCCCGACGCCATCGCCGACGCCGAGCCCAACTCCGTCGCCGACGCCGACCCCGACGCCGACGCCGACGCCGACCCCGACTCCGACTCCGACTCCGACTCCGACGCCGACGCCGACGCCGACGCCATCGCCTACGCCCAGTCCGACGCCATCGCCGACGCCGAGCCCGACGCCATCGCCGACGCCGAGCCCGACGCCAACGCCTAAGGCTGCGATCCAGACCCCGGCGCCAACGCCGTCACCGTCGCCGAGGCCGCCCGTGTTGGGAGCCGCCTCACTGCCGAACGGGGGCGGAGCGCCTGGCGGCGGCGATCCGCTGCCTCTGATGCTGGCTCTGCTGCTCGCGGGAGCCTTCCTGACGATCTCCGGCGCGGTGGGCATGGAGATATTTGGGCTACGACTCCGGGCGCGACTCGCGGATCTTCCACGGCCGGAGGACATCAGTTACTGGCTTCGGGTCTACGGCGAAAGCAGAGCTGACATGGACGACCGAAGGGGCGGCCGCTAGGGACGCCGGGCCTCCAAGGTCTACAGCGAAAGCAGAGCTGACTTAGACGACCGAAGGGGCGTCCGCCGGGACGCCCCTTCAGACGTGGCCTACCGGGCTGCGACCGGTTCCTTCTTCGTGGGGGACTTTGCGGGCTTCTTCTCGAATGTGTAGTCGCCGTCCGTGTAGCTCACCAACACGGCGTCTCCTTCGGCGAAGTCGCCGGCCAGGATGCGCTTCGATAGCGGGTTGGCGATGCGCCGTTCGATCACGCGGCGCAGCGGCCGGGCGCCGTACACCGGATCGTAGCCCTCGCGCACCAGCCCTTCCTTCGCCGCGTCGGTAAGCTCGAGGCCCACGCTGCGTTCGCCCAGGCGCTCGCGCACGTCGTTCAGCAAGAGCTCGACGATGCGCTTGAGATCGTCCACAGTCAACGGGTCGAAGATGATGATGTCGTCGATGCGGTTCAGCAACTCCGGCCGGAACGTCTGGCGCAGCGCCTTCTCGATTTCGGCCTTCTGCTTGTCACGCTCGGTGTCGCTGGGCTTCGAGTCGGGGAGACCGAACCCCAGTGCTGACTTGTGGAACGCTTCGGTGCCGAGGTTGGAGGTCATGATTACGACCGTGTTGCGGAAGTCCACCGTGCGGCCGTGGCCGTCCGTGAGGCGTCCGTCATCCAGCATCTGCAGGAGGACGTTGAAGACCTCCGGGTTCGCCTTCTCGATCTCGTCGAGCAGGATCACGCGGTACGGGCGGCGGCGGACGGCTTCCGTCAGCTGGCCGCCTTCGTCGTAACCGACGTAGCCCGGCGGCGAGCCGATCATGCGCGAGACGGTGTGGCGTTCCTGGTACTCGCTCATGTCGAGGCGGATCATCGCGTCTTCGTCGTCGAACATGAACTCGGCCAGCGCCTTCGCCAACTCCGTCTTGCCGACACCGGTGGGGCCGAGGAAGATGAACGTTCCGATCGGCCGGTCCGGGTCCTTGAGGCCGGCGCGGGCGCGGCGGATGGCGTCTGACACGGCCTCGATCGCGCGGTCCTGGCCGATCACGCGGTCGTGCAGGCGCTGTTCCATCTGCAGCAGCTTCTCGGGCTCACCTTCGAGCATGCGGCTGACCGGGATGCCCGTGATCTTGTGCACGAGCTCGGCGATGTCGTGTTCGTTGACGGTCATGCTGTCGTGTCCGGTCTCGGCGAGCCAGGCGTCCCGCGCGGCCTCGAACTCAGAGCGAATGGACTCCAGCCGCGCCTTGATCGTGGCGGACTGCTCCCAGTCCTGGCGTTCGGCGGCGGCCTCTTGCTCCCGTTCCAGCTCCTCGACTCGCTTCTGCAGGTCGCGAAGGCCGGAAGGCATGCTCTGCGCGTCGATGACGTGCTTGGAACTGGCCTCGTCGATCAGGTCGATCGCTTTGTCGGGGAGGTAGCGTTCTGTCAGGTAGCGGGCGGAGAGTTGCACGGCGGCCTCGATCGCCTCATCCGTGATCTTGACCTTGTGGTGCGCCTCGTAGCGGGGCCGCAGCCCCTTCAGGATGGCGATGGCGTCCTCCTCGGACGGCTCGTCGACATAGACGGGGGCGAAGCGGCGCTCCAGCGCGGCATCTTTCTCGATGTACCTGCGGTACTCGTCGAGCGTGGTGGCGCCGATGCACTGCAGCTCGCCGCGGGCCAGCGCCGGCTTCATCATCGTCGAGGCGTCGATGGCGCCCTCGGCGCCGCCGGCGCCCATCACCTGGTGGATCTCGTCGATGAAGATGATCATCTCGCCGCGGGCGCGCTTGATCTCGTCCATAACGGCCTTGAGGCGCTCCTCGAACTCGCCGCGGAACTTGGAGCCGGCGACCATCGCCGCCATGTCGAGCGCCAGGACGCGCTTGTTCTTGAGGTTCTCCGGCACGTCGCCGGCCACGATCTTCTGCGCGAGACCCTCAGCGATGGCAGTCTTGCCGACGCCGGCCTCGCCGATGATCACCGGGTTGTTCTTGGTGCGCCGGTTGAGGATCTGCATCACGCGGCGAATCTCGTCTTCGCGGCCGATCACCGGGTCGAGCTTGTTCTGCCGCGCGGCGTCGGTCAGGTCGACCGAATACTTTTCCAGCGCCTTGTACTTCGACTCAGCCGTCGGGCTGTCGACGCGGGCGCCGCCGCGCACCTCTTGCAGCGCGCGGTAGACCTTTTCCTTGTCGATGTTGAACTGTTGAAGGATGCGGGCCGACTCGCCGTCGCGCTCATCGGCGATGGCGATCAGGATGTGCTCGACGCCGACGTACTCGTCCTGCAGGCGCTCGGCCTCCGCGTTAGCCGCTTCGAGCATCTTGACGATGCGCGGTGTTGTGTAGATCTGAACGACGTCATAGGCCAGCTTCGGCGAGCCGTCCAGCGCCTTGCTGACTGCGTCGCGCAGCTTGGCGGTGTCCACGCCGAGCTTCGTGAAGATCTCCGGCGTGATGCCTTTGCCGTACTGCAGCAGCGCCAGCAGCACGTGTTCCACGTCCCACTGCGTGTGGCGTTCCTTGCGCACAAGCTCCTGGCTGGCGGCCAGCACTTCCTGCGCGCCTTCTGTGAATCTGTCTTGTCTCATCATTTTGTTTGTTCCTTTGCCAGGTTGGTTTGCTGGGCTTCTTGTGCTCTATCCTTGGTCTCTTTTACGAATCGCGCGTAATGCTCATTAGTTTCGCCTGTATGTATGTGGCCCTCGCCGTCTCGGCAATATGGGACAAGGGCAACCCCTTCGACCACCAGCGCTAACATTTCGTCGCGAGGGTGACCCCAAATCAATTCGTACTCACCTCGCTTGAGCCGCTTGGGTAATTGCCCGGGCTGAGGTCCGAGCGCTATTCTCGACAATCCGTCTGATCGCCCAGGTGGAGGGAGGAACCCCGCTTCGTCGATCGTTGCCTCGCGCCCTTGATTGGCAACGGTCACGGCGACTTGGTACGAAGGCTGCCGAGGCCCCTGGTAGAGCCAATGCTGACCTAACCCTTGACTAAGTTTTATCGTGCCCGCCGTCCCCACCACCCGGAACCTGACACGTTCCGATCGCCACCATTCGAACACGCGCCAACCGAATGCGATTGCCGACACCAGTAGCGCGGCGATACCAATGCCTCGCGCCCACCAGTCAGCGTTTGCCTGCTCAGCGAGGATCATATGCGGCCCGCCCCTTCACCGCTGGCAGCGTGCGATCCCGGTACGCCTGCAGTTCTTCGCGCAAGAGAGCCATCTCGCGCTCCATCTGTTGCATGCGCAGCTTCATGTTCATGATCACGTCGACGCCAGCCAGGTTCACGCCGAGGTCCTGCACCATGCGCTGGATGTTCTGCAACCGCTCGATGTCTGACTGCGAGTAGAGCCGCACCCGACCCTGCGAGCGGCCGGGCTGGATCAGCCCCATGCGCTCGTAGTTGCGGAGGCTCTGCGCGTGCATGCCGACCATCCTGGCGGCCACACTTATTACGTAGCACGGTTGGTCGTTGGCCTGCGTCTGTCGTTCGTTCATGAACTGATCACCGCCTTTGTGCGACCCAAACGGCCTCCGCGCAGAAACGCGATGACGAGTCCGCCGACCGCTTCCTCCTCTGCCGCTTTGCTCAGGGCAGAGACGTTGCTCGTGGTCTTCTCCCCGGCCGAGACGATGACGTCCTGCGCCCGCAGGCTCGCGTTGTCCGCCGGTGAGCCCTGCACCACATGCAGCACCAGGACTCCGCTCTTCTGTGACAGCCCGTTCGCTTTGGCGACCGAGTCTTCGATTTCGTAGGTCACGCCGCTGATGCCGAGCCGTCCCGTTCCGCGCGAACGCTGCTCTGCAAAACGGACGAGGGCTGCGAGCACCGTGCCCACCGGTACCGCAAAGCCGATGCCGCGCGCCCAGGGCATCATCGCCGTGGTGATGCCAACGACACGTCCGTCCGCATCCCCTAAGGGCCCGCCGGAGTTGCCCGGGTTGATCGAGACGTCCGTCTGCACGAGATCCGTAAGCTCCACGCCCGGTTCCACCGGCAAGGAGCGGCCCAGCGCGCTGACGACGCCGGCAGTCACCGTCCAGTTCAGCCCGAACGGATTGCCCACGGCCACGACAAGCTGTCCCACACGCAAAGGCTTGCTGTTCAGCTCGGCGACCGGGAGCGGATCGCGCGTGTCGGGCAGCCTGACGACTGCGAGATCGACCCGCGGATCGGATCCTTCGACGGCACCCGGCAACGAACGTCCGTCCGGCAGACTGACGCTCAGCGAGCTGGCGTTGCGCACGACGTGCGCGTTCGTCAGCACGCGGCCTGAGCTGTCGAAGATTACACCTGATCCCTGTCCACCGCGGTCACGGCCGTTGCGCCCGCGGCCTTTGCCAGCCGCCTCGATGCGCACAACGGCCGGACCGACACGCTCGGCGGCGCGGGAGACCGACGTTGAGTAGGCGTCCAAGAGATCGCCTTCGTTATAGCCAATCGTCATCGCTTCAACGGTTTCGTTCATTTGGTTTCAATCTTGGGCAAAACGGCTCGTATCCTAGGCAACACTGGGATTTCGTTTCGCAGTTTTTATGTTTTTGCTTTCGCAGAAAGTCCGGCTTGTGGTTTCCATATTCCTACTTCCTGCTTCCGTCCGGCGTGTGTCCATTCTTCCGCATCTCCCGAAACTCCTCGAACAGCGCGCGCTCGTCGTCCGAGAGGTCGTTCGGGATCACGAGCTTCACTCGGGCCACCAAGTCACCCTTATCCTTGCCATTCAGGTTCGGCATGCCGAGGCCCTTCAGTTTGATCTGGCGGCCGTTCTGCGTCATCGCAGGCACCTTCATCGCCACGCGCTTACCGGCGATCGTTGGCACCTCGACCTCGCCGCCTAGCACCGCGTCCTCGACCTGCACTGGCACGTCCTCGACGAGGTCGTCGCCCTTGCGCTCGAAGCGGGAGTGAGGGCGGACCTTGGTAACGACGTAAAGATCGCCGCGCGGGCCGCCGGCCTGGCCGGGGTTGCCCTCGCGAGGGATACGGACGCGGGTGCCGTCAGTGGCACCGGCTGGGATCTTTACCTCAAGCCGCCTGGGCCGGGCGACTGCGCCGGCGCCGCCGCAGGTGTGGCAGACCGCGCCCGCGATCTCGCCGGTGCCGCCACAGGTCGGGCAGGGCTCCTCGGCTTGCAGCTGGAGGGTGCGGGTCGTGCCGTTGTAGGCCTCTTCGAGCGTGATCTCGGTCTCGTACTCTACGTTCTGGCCGCGCGAGGGGCCGGCCTGACGACGCCCGCCACCGCCGAAGATGCCGCCCAGCATGTCGTTGAAGTCGAAACCGCCGCCGCCGGTCTGGGTGCGGCCGCCCTGGCGGCGCAACAGATCGTTGATGTCGAACGTGAAGGACTCAGTGTGGCCGCCGGGACCGCCGGCGCCCTGCTGGGCGCGCGCCTTCTCGAACGCCTCAGCCTGTTCCCAGTTCTCGCCGTAGCGGTCATACTTGGCGCGCTTCTTGGGGTCGGAGAGAACGTCGTGAGCCGCGTTGATCTCCTTGAAGCGCTCTTCCGCCGACTTGTCACCGGGGTTGACGTCCGGGTGGTGCTTGCGGGCGAGCTTACGGAAGGCAGTCTTGATCTGCTTCTGGTCAGCGTCCTTCTTGACGCCGAGCACGGAGTAGTAATCTCTTGCCATAAGTCGTATCTGGGCTAATTGTAACCTTGCTGTAGATAGAAGTCGAGTGGTTTGTAGAGGAAAGTTGATAGGAGCCTTGACATGAGTGCTGTGCAGAGAAGTTTAGAACCCAGAACTTAGAACCTAGAACCTCGTGTGCCAAGCGGGAGTGCGGTTCGCCTCTGAGGTTCTGGGTTCTTACCGGATGCGGTAGCGCAGAGAGAGCATCGTCAGCGTGAGCGTGAAAGCGCCGAGGCCGGCGATGGAGGCGCAGGCGTAAGCCAGCTTGTCCCACTCCCAGCCGTTCAATACCAGCGAGCGCATGCCTTCCAGGATGTACGTCACCGGGTTGATGGTGGCGAGGACGTACAGCCAACCGGCGAAGACGCTCTTGGGCGCGAAGGCGGGCGAGAGGAACAGAAGCGGGAAGAAGATCAGGAAGCCAGCCTGGGAAGCCTGCGCGTTGCCGGTGCGGAGGGCGATGGAGAGCCCGATTCCCGCATAGGCGACACCAAAGGCCCCACCCAAGAGCAGGATCATGACGAAGCCGAGCGGGCCCGCTTCCATGCCGGTGCCGAAGATCAGCCCGATCGTCGTGATCAGCGCCGTCAGCAACGTTACGCGAACGCCATCGGAGGCCAGGCGCCCGAGGACGAGCGAGAGCCGCGGCGTCGGCGTCAACAGAAGCTTGTCGAAGTAGCCGCGTTCGATGTCGGTGACCATGCCGAAGGAAGAAACGCTGGCCGCGCCGGCGATGCCCTGCAGGATCGCCACGGGCATCTGGAAGCCGGCGTAGTTGGTCACCCCGAAGGCCTTGGCGGCCACGCCGCCGATCGCGCCGGTTGTGACCGCGAAGAAGAACAGCGGGATGAAGATGTTCTGCAGCTCGAAGCCCGGCTGGCGGATCGTCTCGCGCAGCGCCCGGCGCGCCAGCACGTAAGTGTCTTGCGCGGTGCGAATCACAGCTGGCTCCTCGGTGGCGCACCGAGCAGGTCGTCCGATTCGATCTTGTGGCCGGTCTTGAGCAGGAACACGTCGTCCAGACGCGGCCGCGCCAGGCTGATCTCCTCCACCGGGATCGAACGCTCGTCCAGGGCGAGGACGACAGGCGCCACGGCTGACTTGCCGTCGCGAACGTAGATCACCACTCTGCCTTCGACGACGCGAGCGTCCTCCAAGCTGCTGACCGACTTCAGAGCCTCCGCAGCGCGATGCAGGAGGGTATCCTCGTCGTCCGGGACGCGCACGGTGATGATGTCGGCGCCGACCGACGCCTTCAGTTCCTCCGGCGAGCCGCGCGCGACGATCTTGCCTTTGTCCATGATGGCGATGTCGTCGGCCAGCCGGTCGGCCTCCTCGAGGTACTGCGTCGTCAGGAAAAAGGTAACGCCGTCCTCGCTGTTCAACTGGGCGACATAACGCCAGATCGCCTCGCGGCTGATCGGGTCGAGGCCTGTGGTCGGTTCGTCGAGGAAGATCACTTTTGGCTGGTGGACGAGCGCGGCCGCCAGGTCGAGGCGGCGCTTCATGCCGCCCGAGTACGTCTTCACCCGCCGGTCCGCGGCGTCCTCGAGGTCGACGATCTTGAGCAGCCGGTTGACCTGGCTGTTCACGTCACGGCTCGGCACCCGGTAGAGACGCGCCTGTAGCTGGAGGAGCTCGCGGCCCGTCTGGAGGTCGTCCAGCGAGGCCTCCTGAAGCGCAACGCCGATCTGGGACCGCACGCGCTGCGGGTCCCTGGTGACGTCGAGTCCCTGGACGCAGGCGCGGCCGCCGGTGGGAGGGAGAAGCGTGGTGAGCATACGCACGGTGGTCGTCTTGCCGGAGCCGTTGGCACCGAGGAAGGCGAAGATCTGGCCCTCCTGGATATTCAGATCAATACCGTCGACGGCGTGGATATCGGGCGGGAAATGGCGGACGAGCGCCTCGGCGAAAATCGCAGTCACGCGGCTGATTATATGCGTGCGAGACACGCGGGATTCGTGACGTATGTCACATCGAACACTCCCGGCCAGCGCAACGTTTGGCCGGCCGCATTTATCTATCTGTCATAGAACATCGCGTGTTCGTTCGCGAGTTGTCGATGCCCGGACGGATGCGCTCGAAGCGACAGAGGTGAAGACGAAATTGATTCGCAGGAACCCGATGACGTTGTACCTGCAGCAGCAGTGGCGCAACGACGGCCCGACGCTGCCCGCCGCCAAGCCGAACGAACAGTCGCAATCGAAGCCGTCCCAGGATCGCGCTGCTTAAGCCCCGGCCCTTAGCGATCAGCTGCAGCCTGGTTCTCGCTGGGCGAAGCTGAGTGCTGAAAACTGATCGCTGACAGCGGTCTGTGCGTGCTATTCTCGGCGCGTGGCCGAACTACCGTTGGACGATCCGGTCGTCCGCAAGCTTCTCGAAGAGCCGAACCTGGCCCGCCTTGCCTACATCGGCGTCGACGGCCGGCCCCGGGTCGTGCCGATCTGGTTTTCGTACATCGATGGTGACATCGTCATGGTCACTGGTCCAAGAGCCGAGAAGGCGCGCGCGCTCGCGGCGAACCCAGCCGTCGCCCTGACAATCGACTCGTCGAAGCAGCCGTACAACGTCCTGCTGATCGATGGCGATGCCGTGCTCCAGCCCGTTGAGGGCATGGCCCTCGAATACCGCCCGATCGTCGAGCGCTACCTCGGCCAGGCGGCGGACGCTTACCTGGCGCAGTTGTTGCCGCGGGTCAAGCGCCAGGTGCGGATCCGCGTGCGGCCCCGCCATTGGCGCGTCTTCGACTTCGTCAAGCGCTACCCAAAGAGCCTGAGCTAGTGTCGAGCGACTGGTCGATCGTCGGCAACGAAAGGGCGGCGCGTGCTCTGCAGGCGGCGGTGTACGGTGGGACGCCCGGGCACGCGTATCTCTTTCTCGGGCCGGAAAAAACAGGACGCGCAACGGTGGCGAGGAGGCTCGCGCAGACGTTGAACTGTACGGTAGTGAACCCGCCCTGCGGCGAATGCAACCACTGCAAGCGCATCGAGGCGGGCATCCATTCGGATGTTGTCACGGTCGGCGTCGAGGCGGCGCTGGACGGGGCGGCGCGCAAGGGGATCAGCGTCGACCAGATGCGGGACGTCGAGCGCATGACCGCGCTGAACCCGTACGAAGGCAGCACGCGAGTCGTCGTTGTCGATCCGGCGGATGAGATGTCGGACAGCGCGCAGAGCGCCTTCCTGAAGACGCTGGAGGAACCGCCGCCGCACGTCGTCTTCGTGCTCATCGCCGCGAATGGCGACCGGCTGTTCGAGACGATCCGCTCCCGTTGCGCACGGATCGACTTTGGGCTCGTCGCGGCTGCAGAGATCGAGACGGCGTTGCTAGCGCGCGGGGCTAGCGCTGACGACGCGCGGCTGCTGGCGAGGTTGTCCGGCGGGCGTCCGGGCTGGGCCATCGAAGCCGCGCGCAGCCCGCAGGTGTTGGTTCACCGGCGGCAGGTTCTGGAGACGGCGCGGTCGCTGGCGCAGTTGCCGCTGGCTGACCGGATGGAGCTCGCCGAGAAGCTCTCGGACGCCTTCAAGCGAGACCGTGACGCTACTCTCGGTCAACTGGACGAGTGGGCAGGCTGGTGGCGCGACGTGCTGCTGACGCAGTCGGGCGCCGGCGAGCGCGTCGCCAACCTCGACTTCAGCGCCGAGCTGAGAGAGGACGCGGAATCGTACACCCGGGTGGATATCGCCGGCTTTCTGCAGGCGCTCATCGACACGCGTACCTATCTCTGCGAGAACGTGCAATCCCGTATCGCCCTTGAAGCATTGATGCTGGCCGCGCCGCGGGAAGCGGTCAGCGTTCAGTCCTGAGTTATCAGCAGTGAAGGGCCTCGCGGTTAGTCAAGATGAGTTCTGGGTGCCAGTCGCTGATGGGCATTAACCGCCTCTTTACCCTGGTTGGTGTTTGGTTAACCGCCATGTTCACCTGCGTGCGAGATGATCTTGGAGCGTAGGGGTGCGCCGAGATCTGGGGGGGTAAGCGAGATGCGGAAAGGAGAAGCGAAATGCTGAGAGCGATAGCGGCGAAGGGGCGCGAACGAGCGACGGACGTTTTGCTCGTCGGGTCAGCGTTCGTCGGGTGCATCGGTTTTCTGGCCGCGGCGCATGTTTGAGCGGCAGCGTCCGGCAGGGCTTGGCCAGGTCTGCGGGTGCAGGGCATACGCTCCAGAATGCTTGTTTACAATAGGCTCCTTATGACCAGAGAAAACCCGCTTTAACCAGCGAACGGACGAGAATTCACGCTTCGGGCCAGAGAATAAACGCTGTCATTCTGCATTAGCCCGATTTGGTCGAGAATTGTCCGGGATAATCTTTGCTGGCCCAGTCCAATCCTGTTAACATGCACGCTTGATAAAAAGCGAATAAACCGCTCTTGCTCAAGGGCGAGGGTGGGTCTCTCCCAGCGGCGATTGTTGCGCTCCGCGGCAGTGGCCACCAGTTCCCAAGGAGGGATGCGATGCATGTGATCATCGATGGTCACGGAGGTGATCCGGATCAACTTTCCGATGAAAACGTCGTTCGCGTGATCCTGGACGAGATCCCCGGCATCATGGGGATGTCCAAGATCACGCAGCCCATGGTTCTCCGCTATACCGGCAGCAAATCAGAAGATTGGGGTGTCTCCGGCTTCGTCATGATCGCCGAGAGCCACATCTCGATGCACACGTTCCCTGAACGCGGCCTGATCTGGGCGGACGTGTTTTCCTGCAAGGACTTCGACGCCACGCCAATCCTGGAGGAGATCAAGAAGCGCTTCTCCTTGCGCGAGATGGACGTCCA
>DAINDD010000052.1:0-21245 GCA_036732045.1 Chloroflexota bacterium | reverse complement strand
GGCGGGTGGGTCGCACGGACTGCCTGGATAGGAGCGCGGAGCGGGCTTCGACGAGATCAGGGCGAGCGGCGGAAGCAGCCGACCTCGTGGTCGTCCACCATGCCCGTCGCTTGCATGAAGGCGTAGCAGATGGTGGTCCCGACGAAGCGGAAGCCGCGCTTGCGGAGATCTTTGCTCAGCGCCTCCGACTCCGGCGAGCGAGCCGGGATGTCGCGCAGACTGCCAGGCGAGTTGACCTTCGGGGCGCCCCCGACCGAGCGCCAGACGTACGCGTCGAACGAGCCGAACTCTTCGCGCAGGCGCTGGATGGCCGCGGCGTTAGAGACGGTGCTCGCGATCTTGAGGCGGTTGCGCACGATGCCGGCGTCGCCGAGCAGCCGCGCGACGTCGGCGTCCGTGTAAGCGGCGACGCGCTCGATGTCGAAGTTGTCAAAGGCGCGGCGGTAGTTCTCGCGCTTGTTGAGGATCGTGTTCCAGCTGAGGCCGGCCTGCGCGCCCTCCAGCGTCAGCAGCTCGAACAGCGCGCGGTCGTCGTGGCAGGGAACGCCCCCTCGCCGTCATGGTAGGCGAGCATGAGATCGGAGCTGCCGCTGGCCCACGTGCAGCGGGTAGATTCAGTCGGGTTGGCCAACGGGTATGGAAGCCGCGATCTCGGCAGCGACGTCTCGAACAAAGGCAAAGAGGCCGATCACTTCCCCGATCGCTCGAGCGTTCTGTTCCGCGGCGCGGTTGAGGTCCCTGCTGAGTCCTGACTTGCGCAGATCACGCACGGTGGCTTGCAGGTCCTCCATCTTTAGAATCGCGCCGTCTGTGCTCGTTGCGATAGTTTCAACGTTGGTTCTCAACTGGGTTCGCTCGTCCAAATCAGCTTGCCGAATCTGAGGAGACGCAACGAGCGCTGACATGTCTCGGTGAAGGCGCTGCCAGAGCTCGTATTGCCTTGGAACTCTTTCATCCACTGTGCGCTTGAATTCGAGTAGATCCATAGCTGCAGCAGATCCGAGTTTAAGACGGTCCCTCGCGCTTGCTTTGCGGTCCACTAATTTGGTCGCCATTTCGCCCTTTTGCTGAAGTCGGCTACCCATGGCTTCGATGGCCTCTTTCAGACCATTCAACTCCACCAAGGCATCCTCCATGGACTGCTCAACGCCAGCCGCCCAATCCAAGAGGCCATCTTCGAACTCGTCGGCACCATCGTCAATTGGATCGGAAACATCCTCATGTCCAGAGTCACTCGCGACTGGTGAAGCCTTCACGACATCGCTGACTTGGCTAGACGCCATTTCCGCCCGTTTGACTTGGAGCCAACCCCATCCATGAAGTTCCGTGACAATTTTTCGATATGCCGGACCCATGTTCTCTTCTGAAAACGTCTCATAAGCCAGCGTACTCAACATTGTCGGAAGCTTGACCTCGCTCTCTCTGAGATAGATCACGCGGTCAGGAAACTGCGCGCGGAGTTCTCCACATTCGACGGCTACGCTGCCCGACGGCAGCCATTCCCCTGGGGCTACTTCGATGTCGCGAGTCCAAAGGGCTATTGCGAAATCGCAATCACTTCGATGTTTATCGACGTTCGCATGGACTTCTCGACCTTCGCTAGGTCGCTTTTCGACGACAACCGGCTCAATACCGATCGCCCGAAGAAAATCCTCGATATAGGCCAATGACGGCTTCATCCCGCCATGGCTAATGAACGCATTGATCGGCGTCGTCACTCATCTCCTTCGTCGTCAAGACCGAGCATAGCACCGATGTTCTATGATTAGCACGCTAGTTCTGCCGTAAATGTGGGTAACTCGGCGCCGGGTCAGTTATGCGAATGCTGGTGCACGATCCCACGGGACGCGCACCAGGTGTCGTAGTCCGGGACATCTTCCTGCACCACGTAGAGGAAGTAGTAGCAGCCGGTCGCGCCCAGGAAGCGGAACTGCTTGCGCAGGTCGGCCACGGTTCCCTCGAAGCCGCCGTGCGAGCGGAGGTATTTGCGGAAGCCTGCGTGCTGCTCGTCGAGGTCGATGATGCGGCGGGCGTTGCGGCGGGCGTTGTCAACGATCGCTTCCACCTTCTTGCGGTTGCGGATGATGCGCGTGTCGCTGGTGAGCTCCGCCATCTGCGCCTCGGTCAGCGAGGCGACGGCCAGCGGCTCGAATCCGCGGAACGCCTCGCGGATGCCGGGCCGCTTCTTGTCGATGACGGCCCAGCTCATGCCGGACTGGAAGACGGCCTTGCTCATCACTTCGAGGTAGTCGCCGAGCCGGCGGGGCTCGATCTGCTCAGGAGCGCCCTTTGACATAACCAGCCTCCGTCAGCATCGCTCTCGTCTCCGGGATACGGTCATAGATAGCGGAAGCAACCGCCGTACGCAGCTCCGTGTCATCTTCGAACAGGTTGTCGAGTCCCCATTTGCCGATCTCGAGCAGCACCGGCACCAGGCTGCGGCCTCTCTCGGTCAGCCGGTAGTCGGCGCGCAGGGGGTGTTCGCTGTAAATGTTGCGCTCGATCAGGCCTTCGTCCGTCAGCATCTTTAGGCGGGCTGAGAGCACCTTCGGCGGCGGAGCCGGCGAGGCATCCCGAAACTCGCTGAATTTCGTAAGTCCCATGAACAGATCGCGAATGATCAGCAGCGTCCAGCGGTCGCCGATGACGTCGAGCGTGCAGGCGATGGGGCAGGACTGCGAGTACTTTCGCATTGTTGACGAGAGTTTACAGGAGCGAGTTGACACACGCAAGGAAGTCACTATACTTGCTGAACCGAGGCTTATGAGCGAGCTGCGTATCCAGACCGTGAAGGAGTCCGCCGCCTCCGGCGAGACGGCCGAGCTTTACGAACGCATCCGCTCCTACTTTGGCATTCCAATGGTGCCGGACATCTTCCAGACGGTCAGCCTGCGCCCCTAATTCGTACGCGTCATCTGGGACGGCTACCTGGCGATGTTCGACAGTGGCGTCTTGCCGAGGCAGGTCAAGGAGATGATCGCCACCGTCGTCGCCAAGCACAATTCCTGCCGGTACTGCACGCAGGCGCACTCGTTCCTGCTGCGGTCGGTCGGTGGGTCGGCTGAGGCCGCGGCTGCTGCCGAAATCGCGGACATCGACGCGCTGCCGGTGGAAACGAAGTACAAGCGACTGCTGGACCTCGCCGCGAAGGTCACGCAGCACGCCTATCGCGTGACCGACGAAGACTTCGCCGAGTTGCGCGAGGCCGCGCTGTCTGACGAGGAGATACTCGAGGGAGTCTTCGTAGCAAGCCTGTTTAACGCGATCAATCGCCTGGCCGACACGTTCGGCCTCTACGAGCTAATGCAGCTCAGAGAAGGAGGAGCCGCCCCATGGTTACCAGCGCATCCCTGAAGGACAAGTTCGACGAGAAGGCGTCCGAGATCGAGTCGACGGTCTCCGGCATCAGCGGCGAGAAGGCGTCCCGTCGACCTACCGCCGATGAGTGGTCCGTGCGGGACGTTCTCTGCCATCTTTCCGGCGACGCTGAGCACTCGTTCCGGGATGACCTCAACCGCATCCTGGACGAGAACAAGCCGGAGCTCGATGTGTCGCCGGGGGAGTTGTACTGGACGTCCGCTAGAGAGAAAGCGTCGGTCCAGGAGCTCGCTCGCTCAGTCGCCGAGCAATACCGGCAAATTGGCACGCTGGTCGCCGGCCTGAGCGCAGAGCAGTTGGACCGCCCAGCGAGGATCGCCTTCCTGAAGCAGGCCCGCGGCAACGACGAGATCAGGCTCGCGGAGTGGATCGGCCTGATCGCCGACTACCACCTGGGCCAGCACATCGGTCAGCTGCGCGCGCTCTGCGCGTGACATTCGCCCCTCGCAGCTGACCCCCGCAAGCGATACAACGTGATTAGCCCGGCAGTTGCCGGGCGCATAGCAGAAGGAGGAATTCACATGGCCAACCCGGTAGTGCACTTCGAGGTAATCGGCAAGGACGGCGACAAGGCGCGCGAGTTCTATTCCAAGATCTTCGGCTGGCAGATGCAGGTGATGCCGGAGATGAACTACGGCATGGTGGACAACGGCGGCCACGGCATCAACGGCGGCGTCGGCGGCGGCGATCAGGCCCACGCCATGTTCTACGTCGAAGTCCCGGACCTGCAGGCGACGCTCGACCAGGTCGAGAAGAACGGCGGCAAGACTGTGATGCCCGTGACCGAGATTCCGGGCGCCGTCACGCTCGCAACGTTCACGGACGCGGACGGCAACCTCGTGGGGCTAGTCAAAGCGGGGACGATGTAGGCGAGCCGCTACTGCTGGACGAATCCGATGATGTTGCCCTCGGGGTCGGCGATCTGCGCGACGGTCGGGCCGTTGGGCACGTCGAACGGCTCCTGGATGCGTTGGCCACCGAGCGAAACCGCCTTCGCCAACGACTCTTGCAGGTCCGCCACCTGGACGAAGATGACGACGCGCGGTTCGCCGGGGAAGAGCGTCCCGCCGATACCTTCCACCGGGCCGCCGATGCCCGGCGCGATGAAGGCCACGCCCATCGGGTTGTCGGTCTTCATCTGCCAGCCGAAGAGCTGCTTGTAGAAGTCCTGTAGCTTCGCGGCATCGCGGCCGCGAATCTGGAAGGCGACAACTGGACGTGTCATATGGTGCTCCTTTAGCGGCGACTCTCGGCGCAGAAATATCGCTGGCGTGAATCATAGCTCATCCAGGCATGCTTAACGCTGGTATCCGTTGCCCGATGCTATACTGAATCAGCTTCCCTTGGAGCATTTGCTGTGCGTGGTCGCGACCTGCTTTCGATATCTGAACTGACGCCGTCTGACCTCGCCCGCATCCTCGACACGGCGATGGCACTCAAGGACGCCGGAAGACCGCCAATTCTCACCGGCAAAACGCTGGCTCTCGTGTTTGAGAAACCTTCGCTGCGAACCCGCGTTTCCTTTGATGTAGCAATGACTCACCTGGGCGGCCACTGCATCTACATCTCACCGCCGGAAGTAGGCCTCGGCCAGCGCGAAACGCCCCCTGACGTCGCCCGCGTGCTTTCGCGCTATGTTGACGCCATCGCCGCGCGCACGTTCGCCCAGGCGACCGTCCAGGAACTCGCCGACCACTCCACCGTGCCGGTCATCAACGCCCTTTCCGACGAGGAGCACCCATGCCAGGCGCTGGCCGACCTGCTCACGATCCGCGAGAAGAAGGGGGCCCTGCGCGGCGTCACGCTGGCCTACGTGGGTGATGGCAACAACGTCGCCAATTCGCTCGCCTTTGCCGGTGGAATGGCGGGCATGCACATGCGCTTCGCCTCGCCTGCCGGCTACGAAGTGCCGGAGGGAGTTCGCGCGCAAGCCGAGACGCTGGCGGCTGAGAGCGGTGGCAGCATCGCGCAGCTCTCCGAACCCGCCGAGGCCGCGGCCGGCGCCGACGTCGTCTACACGGACGTCTGGGCGAGCATGGGCCAGGAGCACGAGTCGTCCAGCCGGCGCGAGTCGTTCACCGGCTATACGGTCGATGAGCGGCTGATGTCGCTGGCCAAGCCTGACGCGATCTTCATGCACGACCTGCCGGCCCACCGCGGCGAAGAGGTCACGGCCGAGGTGATCGACGGGCCGCAGTCAGTTGTCTTCGACCAGGCAGAGAACCGTGTCCACGCGCAGAAGGCCGTCCTGGCGCTGCTGCTCGCCGAGGACGTCCCCTGATGTTCGGCGTCAGCTACATCACAGACGCGTTGGACAATTTTACGTTCGCTAGCCTCGTCGACATCCTCAGCATCGCTGCTGTGATCTACCTGGCGCTGCTCCTCCTAAAGGGGACGACGGCAATGTCCCTGATCCGCGGCATCATCATTGTGGTGATCGTCGCCGTCATCCTCACCCAGACACTGAACCTGACGGTTCTCAGCTGGGTGCTGCGCAACTCGTTCCCGGCGCTTCTGATCTCGATTCCGATCATCTTCCAGAGCGAAATCCGACGCTTCCTGGAACGGGTCGGCCGTACCGGACGCTGGCCGTGGCCCGGCCGGGCGTTGTACGAAGGCGTCGTCGATTGCCTCGCCGAGGCCGCCGTTCTCCTATCTGAAAAGCAGATGGGCGCCATCATCGTGATCGAGCGCGAGACTGGCCTCGAGGACTACATCGACACGGGTGTGAAGGTTGACGCCGTCACCTCGACGAAGCTCTTGATGAGCATCTTCTACCCGAACTCCGCGCTCCACGACGGCGCCGCGATCCTCCGGGAGGATCGCATCGTCGCCGCCAGCGCCACGCTGCCGCTGTCCGAGCGCATGGACGGCTTCCACGGAACGCGTCACCGGGCCGCGCTTGGCATCACCGAGCGCACGGACGCCGTCGCCGTAGTCGTCTCGGAGGAGTCCGGGGCCATCTCGATTGCCGCAAATGGGCGTGTCATCTCGAACCTTGACGGTCCGCGCTTGCGCGGCATCCTGCGCAGCCTGCTGTTCCCCGCAGTAGAACTGGATCGGCCCGCAGGGAGGCGGCTACCCAGGCTCAGCCGCTAGGTCCCCGATGCAGCAGATCGCCAGGTTCTTCCAGGACACGTTCCACTTCCTCAGTAGTATCGTGCGTCCAACAGCTCGCTCGCTGCGTGACAACAAGGGCCTCGCGGCACTTTCGATCGTCATGGCGTTCGGCCTCTGGATCTTCGTCACGCAGGCGGAGAGCCCTTCGCGCACGCGGGTTGTCCCGGAGGACATCGTCGTCGAGCCGATACACGTGGCGGACACGGTCGCGGTCGTTCAACCGCTGCCGGTTGTGCGGGCGCGGGTTACGGTTGCCGACAACGTCTTCGACAGCCTGAGCGCCGCCGACTTCCAGGCGACGGTAGATCTGGACGGGTACACGGTTGGTGACTACGACGTGACGGTGCAGGTGCAAGCACTCACCGGCCGGGGCGGCCTGCGCGTCGAGGAAGTCCTGCCCTCGAAGATCCACGTGACGCTGGCGCAGCTCAAGAGCAAGGGCGTGCCCGTCGTCCTCGACGCGCAAGGCGACCCTGTCTCCGGCTATACGATGGGTTCGCCCGTGCTGGCCGATAACACTGTGCTCGTCAGCGGACCTCAGGCGCAGGTCGACCAGGTAACGCAAGCGACGGCGACGTTCGACGTGAGCGGCCTTACGGACAACGTCGACCAATCCGTCCGGCTCGTCCCGCGTAACGACAAGCGTGAACTGATCGAAGGCGTGACGTTAACGCCCGCCCTGACCGGCGTGACGATCCATATCCAGCAGCAGAAGTTCAGCCGTTCGATGGCGGTTAGCCCGCAGATCACCGGCGTCCCCGCGGACGGTTACAACGTCGTTTCGGTCAGTGTGAGCCCGCCCGCCGTCACCGTGAGCGGAACGCAGGCGTTCGTCACCGGCACGACCTCGGTCGCGACGAAGCCCATCGACATTTCGGGCGTCACGGCGGACGTTGTTAAGACAGTCTCGCTCAATTTGGCTTCCGGCGTGGAGGTGACAGGCGGCGCACCGACCGTCACGATCACGGTCAAGGTCGCCCCCGCTACGGGCGTCTTCACTTTCAGCGTGCCTGTGACGGCGATCAACCTGGGGAGCGGTGTGAGTATCAGCGGCGCTTTGCCTTCCGTGACGGTGACGTTATTCGGGCCGCTGCCGGCGCTGGAAGGCCTTAGCCCGAACGACATTCCGGCCGTCATCGACCTCTCCGGCGATGACGCTGGGACCAAAAAGAAGCAGATCAAGGTGACACCGACGACCGGCGCCACCGTGCGCGCCGTTAGTCCGTCCGAGATCGAAGTTACGCTGGGAAATCGGTAGCAGATGACCCAATCCGGACCGGTCGCCACGCCAACCGCGGTCAGTAACCGCAAGCCCGTCGTCGCTATCGTCGGCCGCCCGAACGTCGGCAAGTCGACGCTGTTCAACCGCCTCGTCGGCCGGCGGACGGCGATAGTCGAGGACATACCCGGCACGACGCGCGATCGCCTCTACGGCGAAGTCGAATGGAAGGACGTGCACTACAGCCTGATTGACACCGGCGGCCTCGAACCGGACTCCACCGAAGAGTACCCTTCGCTGATCCGTGACCAGGTGCAGGTAGCGCTGGTCGAGGCGGACGTCATCCTGTTCGTTGTCGACACGCTGACCGGCGTGACCCCGGTCGACGCCGAGATCGCCGAGCAGCTCCGGCGCACGGCCAAGCCCATCCTCATCCTCGCCAACAAAGGCGACAACATCGCGCGGCAGGAAACCGCGGTCGAGTTCTATGAGCTCGGCCTCGGCGAGCCGATGCCACTGAGCGCGCACCACGACATCGGCGTCCGCGAGCTGCATGACCGCTTGATCGAGCTACTCCCTGCGTCGGACGCGGAGACGGAAACAGAGTTCTTGCGGATGGCTGTCGTCGGCCGGCCAAACGTCGGCAAGTCGGCGCTGATAAACGCCATCCTCGGCGAGGAGCGCGTCATCGAAAGTGAGGTGCCGGGCACGACGCGGGACGCCGTCGACACGCCGTTTGTATACAAGGATCATCAGATGGTGCTCATCGATACGGCGGGCATCCGCCGGCCGGGCAAGGTGGAGCGCGGGATCGAGAAGTACAGCGTGATGCGAGCCCGCGACGCTATCGCGCGCTGCGACGTAGCCGTCCTTGTATTGGATGCAACGCAGAGGCTGGCCGCGCAAGACCTGCACATCGCGGGCTACATAGCGGACGAATACAAGGGCCTGATCATTGCGCTCAACAAGTGGGATCTGCTGGAAGACTCCGACGAGTTGCGAGAGCGGACGGCGCGCCGCATCCTCGCGCGTTTCAAGTTCGCGCCGTGGGCGCCGCTAGCATTCCTGTCCGCGAAGACCGGCCTCAACGTCGAGGGCCTGTTAGATCTCGCACGCGAAGTCGGCGAGGCGCGCTCGACCCGCATCCCGACGGCGGAGGTCAACTCGGCGCTACGGGAAGCTGTGGCGGCGCACCCGCCAGCCTCGTCGGGCCGTAAGCCGCTGCGCCTCAAATACGTGACCCAAGCGGAGGTTCGGCCCCCAACGTTCGTCTTCTTCGCCAACGATGCGTCGCTGGTGCACTTCTCGTACCGGCGCTACCTGGAGAACCACTTCCGCAAGCGATTCGGCTTTGAGGGCACGGCGATCAGGCTGGAGTTCCGGAGCGGGAGCGTCGACGAATGACCGGGATACTGGACTACATCGTCATCGTCGTCGCGTCGTATCTGATCGGCGCGATCCCATTCGGGTACTTGATGGTGAAGATCGCCAAGCGCGGCGAGGACATTCGCAACTACGGCAGCCACGCTATCGGCGCCACGAACGTGCTCCGCGTGCTCGGCACGAAGGCGTTTGTCGCATGCATGATCCTGGACGCGGCGAAAGGCTACCTGCCGACGCTGATCACCTGGTACGTCTTCCACAGCTTCGACTTGCAGGTGGCGGCTGGTATCGCGGCGGTGATTGGTCACGACTTCCCGGTGTACATCCACTTCAAGGGTGGGCGCGGTGTGGCCGCGTGCTTCGGGGTCTACGCCGCGCTGGCGATGCCGCTCGCGGTGGGGATGGTTGCGTTCGGCATCTTCCTCGTCCTGACCTTGCGATACATGAGCGTCATGTCAATGGTGACGGTGCCCGGCGGCGCGGCCGTGCTGCTCCTGCTCGCGATCCTGCACGTCAGCGACGACTTCAATTACACGAAAACGATATTCGGCGCGTTCGCCACGTTCTCTGTCCTGATCACGCATATCCCCAACATCCGGCGGTTGATCCGCGGCACCGAACCCAGGATTGGCGAGAGTGAGCGCCGCGCCGTCCGTGCCCGCGAGCGCGCGCGCCCCACCTAGAAGGAAGACGCCCATGAAAGACGGCGAAAGGCTCGTCTCGCGCGAGGAGATCGAGGCCGCGGTCAAAGGTCACAACGCCGACTATGTCGAGGTGCGGATCGACGACGCCTCGACGAATCGTCTCGTCTACCGCGGCAAGGAGCTGGAGGAGATCGGACGCACGCGCAGCTTCGGCGGCTGCGTCCGGGCCCTGGTCAACGGCGGCTGGGGCTTCGTCAGCTTCAACGAGCCGTCCGGCCTCCGCAAGCGCGCCGAAGAGGCAGTCTCTCAGGCACGCCATGTCGGCAGGGAGAAAAGCATCCTCGCGCCGGTGGAGCCGGCCGTCGATGTCGTGCCTGCGGAGATACTGAAAGACCCGCGCAAGATCACGCTGGCCCGCAAGAAAGAGCTGCTGGACGCCTACAACGGACTGATGCTCTCCGTCGATGGCGTGACCAGCACCAACATCGTCTACTGGGACGGCTGGAAGCGCGTGACGTTCGCCAGCTCCGAGGGCTCGTACATCGAGCAGGAGCGGATCGACGTCGTCTCGCGGCTGGCGGCCACGGCCAAGCGCAACGGCGACATGCAGCAAGCGAGCATGAGCCTGGGCGCGCTGAACGACTTCTCTTACATCGAATCGATGGGCGAAGCGGCGGATATGCTCGCCAATCGCGCCGTTGAGCTGCTAAACGCACCGTACGCTGAGCCCGGCGTATACCCCGTCGTGCTGGACCCGATTCTTGCCGGCGTCTTTTGCCACGAAGCGTTTGGGCACCTTTCTGAGTCCGACTTCGTTTACGAGGACGAGCGGATGAAGGAGATCATGGTGCTGGGTCGCCAGTTCGGACAGAAGCACCTGAACATCGTCGATGGCGCGGCAATCCCCGACCTGCGCGGCAGCTATAAGTATGACGATGAAGGCGTGCCGGCCAAGCGCACGCACCTGATCCGCGATGGCGCGCTCGTCGGGCGGCTGCATTCGCGCGAGACGGCGGGCAAGATGGGCGAGCCGGCCAGCGGCAACGCGCGTGCGATCGATTACCGCTTCCCGCCGATTGTGCGCATGACGAACACGATCATCGAGGAGGGCGACGTCCCGTTCGAGAAGATGATTGGCGACATAAAGCTGGGTGTTTACGCGCGCAACTGGTTCGGCGGCACGACGAGCATGGAGATGTTCACGTTCTCGGCCGGCGAGGCGTTTATGATCCGCGACGGCAAGATCGCCGAGCTGGTGCGGCCAGTCAAGCTGACCGGCAATCTGTTCACGACACTGATGAACATAGACGCCATCGGCACTGACCTGGACATGAACCAGGGCGGCGGTTGCGGCAAAGGCGGCCAGATGCCGCTGCCCGTGTCGAACGGCAGCCCCCACATCCGCATCCAGGACTGTGTAGTAGGTGAGCGGTAGATGGCGGACCAGAAAGCAGACAATCTGCATATCAGGTCAATCTTCAGAGTCCAACTGTGGACGCCCGATGGACGTACAGATGGCGGATCGCAGGTGCTTGATTACGAATGGGAAATTGAGGACGAGAACGAGTCAAGATTCGTGGCTTGGATAACGTTGCGTGGGTCTATGTCAGTGGCGAATTGGTTGGCTTGAGTGCTTGACGTCTCGCTGAGCATTGCGAGTTGCTCCTTTGGGTGTCGAGGCACTGACCACGATATGGAGAGCTTGCTTAGGCGAGCAACGAACTATGCTTTGGCGGCTCTTAGGCTTACTGGTCATGGCTTCTATCACGAGGCTCTGGGTTTGACCAGAGGTATCGGCGAGATCGTCGATCTCTTCCGCCTGTTCCGTATTGATGACCGTAGCTTGGCAAGATGGAAATCCCTAACTGACAGGCAACAAAGACAGGAATTTGGCCCCGTGTCAGTCCGGCAAGCCATCCGAGGGCCGGAGCGTATTCTAGGCTATGCAAGCTTGGGGTAAACGTCACCACAGGATCAATATATGGATCGTATGCACGGGAAGCGTACGTCGGAGGCTACTCTAGTGAGAATGGAATGCGTGCTGTGATCAATCCACTTGCAATGCTCGCCTCATCGTGCATCTTGGACTGTTGAGATATTTGAAATTTGGATTTGGCCACTTGTAACGCCATCGAGCAGACAGCGAAGAACGCGCTTTGACCCTGCCACTTGCAGTTATCGACTGGAGTTGATATTGGCAACACCCACCAAGAACCTCCAACAAATACTTCAAGCCGCCAAGCGGCGCGGCGCGCAGCACGCCGAAGTCTTCCAGGTCTCCAACGAAGAGACGCCGGTGGCCTTCGAGGCGAACCGGCTCAAGGAGCTGAACTCGCGGCACACGAGCGGCGTTGCGCTGCGAGTCATCGCGAACGGGCGCATCGGGTTCGCCTCCAGCACGCGGCCGGGCGACGTTGACGAGCTCGCTCAGGCGGCGCTGGATACAGCGCCGTTCGGTCCGGAGGCGCACTTCGATTTCCCCACGCAGGCCGAGGCGCCTGTCGTCGAGGTGTACGATCCGGCGACGGAGTCGGTCGCTGTCGACGACATGGTGCAGCTCGGGCAGACGCTGATCGACGCCTTGCGCGCCGCCGAGCCTGATCTTCTCTGCCAGGCAACGGTGCGGCGCGCGATCGGCACGGTCACGCTCGGCAACTCGAACGGTGGTGGCTTCACCTCGCGCGGATCGATGTACTCGGCCTGGGTCTACGGCACCCTGATCCGCGGCACAGACATGTTGTTCGTCGGCGACGGCGACGCGTCGTGCTCGCCGAAGCTGGACACGCGGGCGATCGAGGCCACGGTCGTCCAGCAGCTCGAGTTCTCGCGCCAGCACGCCGCCTGCCGGAGTGCCGAGTTGCCGGTGATCTTCACGGCGCCGGGCTTCGCGTCGGCGCTGGTCGGGCCGCTGATCATGGCGCTCAACGGCCGCCTCGTGCACCAGGGCCAGTCGCCGCTGGTGGGTTGTTTGGGCCAGGGGAAGTACGACACCCGCGTCTCGCTCCACGATGATGCGACGCTGGCGATGCGCCCAGGCTCGCGCCCCCTCGACGACGAGGGCGTGGCCAGCCGCCGGATACCGCTCATCGATCACGGGACGGTCAGCAGTTTCATGTACGATCTGCAGACCGCTGGCCTCGCGAAGACAGACTCGACCGCCAGCGCTGGACGCTCGCTTACCTCGCAGCCCAGCATCTCCACCAGCTCCATCGTCTTCGCGGAAGGCGACACGACATTCGCCGACATGGTGCGCGGGGTCAAGGAGGGGATCGTCGTCGAGGAGCTGATGGGCGCGGGCCAGGGCAACGTGATGGGCGGCGATTTTTCGGGTAACGTCCTCCTCGGGTATAAGATAGAAAACGGGGAGATCGTCGGGCGTGTAAAGGACACCATCGTTGCCGGCAACGTTCACGATGCTCTGCGAGGCATCCTCGCTCTCGGCAGCGAAGCGCGCTGGATTGGCGGCTCGGTTTACGCGCCACCCGTCTTGTTCGAACGACTCGCCGTCTCCTCGAAGGCTTGATCTTGTGATGGGGTTGCTGAATGGACTTTGGGGAATATCTGGATGAGCTCGCTGACGGATCGAAGCAGCTCAAAGTAGCCGGCCTGCAGCGGCTGTCGCAACTCAGCCGCGAGCAGCGCGCCGAGTTCAACCAGCGCTGTCCGGGCATCGACGTCCGCCGCCGCCGCCGGCTGATCCAAGAGCTGATCGACCTCTCCGAAGACAACGTCGATCTCAACTTCGACGCCGTCTTTCTGCGCGGCCTCTCCGACGACGACGGCGAAGTGCGCCTGGAGTCCGTGAGAGGCCTCTGGGAGCACGAGTCGCCCGGCCTGATCGACTCTCTGGTCGAGCTGTTGGAGAGCGACGATGACCCGGCGGTACGCGCCGAGGCCGCGCTCGCCCTCGGCCGCTTCGTCGTCATGTTCGAGCTGGGCAGCCTGCGCGAAAATCACTTCGAGCGCGCCGAGTCCGCGCTCCGGCGCACAATCGAGAAGGTGGACGAGATCGAAGAGGTGCGCGCACGGGCCATTGAGGCGATCGGCCCGCGGGAGGTCCCGTGGGTGCGCCAGGCGATCCGCGAGGCGTACGAGAGCGACGAGCACCGCCTGAAGGTGAGCGCCGCGCACGCAATGGGCCGCAGCGGCTCCAACCGCTGGCTGCCGCTGCTGATCCGCGAGCTGGCCAGCGACGAGGCCGAGCTGCGGTACGAGGCGGCGCTGGCTGCCGGCGCGATCGGCGACGATTCGATGGTCCACCCGATTCTACCATTGCTAGTCGACGACGACGATGACGTGCGCGAGGCTGCTTCGGCGGCGCTCGGAGAAATCGGCGGGCCGGAGGCGAAGAAGGCGCTGCTAGAGATGTTAGACAGCGAATCGACGGTAGCCAGGGAAGCGGCGGCGGCGGCGCTGGCAGGGATCGAGTTCGAGGATGATCCGCTTGGCTTCAAGTTCCGCTGACCGTTCCGCGCAGGGCAAACGCCAGCGCAGCGGCGCGCCCGTCGAACGCGCGGTGTCAGCCGGCGGGATCGTCTACCGACACGCCAAAGATGGCGTCGAGGTCGTGATCTGCGGGCGCAGCGGCGACGGCGTCTGGGGGTTGCCAAAGGGCACGCCGAACGAAGGCGAGTCGCTGGAAGAAACGGCGATACGCGAGGTGTCGGAGGAAACTGGCCTTGACGTGCGAATCCTCGACAAGATCGGCGTCGTCGAGTACTGGTTCGCCGCCGATGGGGTCCGCTACCACAAGTGGGTACACCACTACCTGATGGAATGCGTCGGCGGCGATACATCCAGGCACGACTCTGAGTATGATAAGGTCGAATGGCGGCCAATCCAGGACGCGCTCCGGACGCTGACGTTCCGTAACGAGGCCAACATGCTGGCGAAAGCGCTCGAAATGATCAGGGAACGCGAATGAGGGACGCCTTCGGCGATGACGTAGTCGCTCGCGGTCGCCGGACGGTCGTCCGCCGCAAGCGCCTGGCCGACGTCAGTGACGAATACCGCTGGCGCTCTGACGCCGAGCTCGCGCACTTCGATGCTTCGCGGCCGGTGCAAAGCCCATACGCTAACTACGAGCGCAACTGGTCGTTCGACTTTCGCTTCACCGATATGCCACAGCGCTCGTTCGCTATCGAAGATCCGAATGGGACGCACATCGGCAACATGATGTACTACAACTTCGACCAAGGCCGCGGCGAGGCCGAGATCGGGATCAGCATCGGCCAGCGCGACTATTGGGAGAACGGCTATGGCTCGGACGCCCTCGCCGCGCTCGTCCGCGTGCTCTTTCTGGCCGGCGAGATCCGGCGCTTTTACCTCCACACGCTGGACTGGAACGTCCGCGCCCAGCGCAGCTTCCGGCGAGCGGGCTTCCGCGAATGCGGCACGTCCTGGCGGGACGGCCACACATTCGTGATGATGGAGATGCTGCGAGACCAGGTCGTCGCGCGGGTACCTGTCAGCGCTTAGTTTGCGTCAGTCGCAGCCAATCTTTCCACGGGGCGCCTGCCGCAGCCCAAACCGCCTCACTGTCGTACTCCGACATTCCTTCCTGAGGATCAATCGCGAATGTATATCCAGCATAGAAGTCGATCCAGATCCAATCCAACTCGGGAAGAGCTGCGATGCGCTCGGAGACGTCTTTCAATGAGGTAGCATCGTTGAAAGGCTGGAGCAGGCTGCGCTCGACCGCCGGACTCTCCACAAAGCGAATATAGTCCCGAGGCAACCTAGGGCGTTCCTCGTTCCAGTCAATAGTAGGCGTAGCCATCTGAGCGTCGAGGGCCACGATCATTGGACTGGCCGTTTGGTCCGACGCCTGGCTGACCTGGTGCTCGAATATGCCATCGGCTAACGCCCGAGAGAAGTCGTGCCAAATCCACGTGTCTCTCATGATCATCCGTTGACTCTTTTTTAGTTTGGAAAACGCCGGTGCCGCCGCCTGGCCGATGCCCTTTTCGACATAGAGTCCGACAAACAGATTTGGCCCCACGTCCAAACTGGTGACAACAATCTTGCCCCATTGGTATGCAGGGACCGGCGCTTGTCGAGACTTCCTGGAGAGCCTGAGCGAATCTGGTGGGGTGGTCGTAAACGACCGACGCTAGTGGCATAATCCTCAGCCGTCAGTGCCGCGAAGGCAATTCGACCACGGCCGTGCCCGGCGTCGTGCGGGTGCCTTTCGGGTCCTCCGTCCAGACCTCGAGCTCAACCACGTTGCGTCCGTTCTCGCTTCGCTTGCCGGTGACGACGCCGCGGCAGGTCACGTCCTTCGCGATCATGTCCATGCCTCGGTACTGGCAGGCCACGCGCTTTATCTTGCCGCCTTCGCCGGCCCACTCGTGCAGCAGCCTGCCGAGCAGCGCGTGTTTCAGCGCCCCGTGGATGATGCACTCCGGCAGGCCGGTGGCCTGGGCGAAGTCCTTGTCGTAGTGGATCTGGTAGTAGTCACCGGAGCCGGCCGCCCAGAAGACCAGCCGCTGGGAGTCGCAGTTCTGGACGAGCTTCGGGATCTCCGCGCCCTCCGTGACGTCTTCGAAGTAGACCTGTGTCATTGCGCCCTCCTAGTACCGGATCGCCGAGCCGCGCTGGATGGCCACGGTCTCGCCCGCTTCGTTGCGGAAGATCGTTTCGGTGTCGACGATCAGCATCGGGCCCACCTTGCCCTCGCGCTCGGTGAGGTTGGTCAGCTTCGTCGCCGCAGTGAGCACATCACCCGCGCAGACCTCCACAAAGTACTCGATGTCGGTGCCGCCGTTCAGAACCCGCTTGTAGGGTATCTCCAGCCGAAACGCCTCCGGGACGCGCGCCGGCTGCCCCGGCACGATGATCGGGTGGCCGAGGAACCCCGCCGGCGCAAGGATGCCGCGATATCCCTTGCTGCGCGCGCAGTCTTCGTCGTAGAAGACGGGATCGGTGTAGCCGACGGCGCGCGCGAACTGGCGGCAGCCGGTGTTATCAACTTCACAGCGCACCGGCTCCGATTCGACGCCGATGCGGGAGCGCATCTGGTCGGTGATCACTGACGTTTGCTGGGTCATCGGCGGCCTCCTGGGAGCTTGCGAGAGCGGAGGCTGGAGGTCGGAAGGGGCGGGAAACTGCCCGACCTCCAGCTTGTAAACCTTAACGTGCGCGGCAGAGTCTAGCTCTCGCGCTCAGCGATGTCAATGGCCCGATTTAGCCGCAGATCAACGCTGATTAGACGCAGATAAACACCAGCGAAACTCTCGTCAATTCGTGGCCAATCTGGGGATCGGTGAGGGCTAGTTATGGCCGAGAAGCGTGCTGCCGGAGGGCTCCTCCAGAGTCACCTGGCCGCTGCCGCCAACGCAGGCGAGGCCGAGTGAGTAGAGGAGCAGCGTCGTTGAGCGCAGGATGAAAGCGGTGCCGGCTAGGCCGGTGAGGCCGGCCATGGTCGCGGGGCGCGTGACGACCGGCGCAAGCGGCCCGTCGTAGGAGATCGACGTGTCCGGCTGGCGCATCGAGAAGATGCCGAGGCCGACGCCCGCCGCGAGCAACATCCCGCCAAGCGCCCGCGATCCCGTGCCCGGCAGCTTCGGTACGTCTGTTCGCCGCTCGAACGAGACGAGCGCCGACGGCAGCGTAATCAGCCAGAGCCGCGACGAGAGCCGTCTCGGAAAGCCGAGCCGTTCGTGCATGAAGTCCATAGGCGCCCTCGATTGTGGATGGGTCGAGGGTCGAGCGTCAAGGGTGGCGAAAGATAACGGTTCAAGGGTCACGAAGGGTCGCGGGCGAACGGTGGTGGTAGCGACTCAGCTTCAGCTCCGTCAGATGGGGACGGGCGGGTAGCCCGCTACTTCAACACCACCGGCCGGCAACGTCCCGCGCGCAGTTCCGCGATCAGGTCCGCCGCATCCGCGATCGGCGCGTCGAACTCCGTCGCGCAAACGCCCACATCCGCCAGTTCGTGCGAATCGCTGCCGGCCGCGCCGGGCAAGCCAAGACGCTGGCAGACTTCGAGCGAGAACTCGTTCTGGCGCTTCGTGCCGCGGCCGTTATACGTCTCGATCGCGCTGACGTGCGCGTAGGACTCGTTGCGCACCGTTTGCTCCAGCGCCGAGGTCCAGTCGCCGGCCTCACGCAACTCGAACGGCAGCTGGCGGCGGTACGGGTGCGCGGCCACCATCGCGCCGCCGGCCTCGCCCACCAGCCGCACGAGGTCGGCCAACCGGTGCATCCCGAAAACGAACCGCTCCAGCCCGAAGACCAGGATGTGCCCGAACTCGGTGTTGACTTCGATGCCGGGGATCACCAGGAAGTCGTGCCGCCGCGCCAGCTCCGCCGCCGCCTCGTGCTCCCAGAAGAAGTCGTGCTCGGTCAGAAAGACGCCGTCCAGCCCCGCCCGCTTCGCCGCGTCGACGAGGTCGTCCGGCGAAAGGAAGCTGTCGTGGGAGAGAGGTCGTGTGTGCGTGTGCAGGTCGATGAGAGGCACGACGCCGATTGTATCGTCAGCCGAGCAGCGCTGGAACGCCCTCCCGCAGAATCCGCTCGGCGTCTTCGCATATCTCGCGGACCACGTCAGCGGCCGGGCGAACAGACTTGACCATGCCAGCCCCCTGGCCCATGAGCACAGTCGGCTCGCCGTGCGCGCGGCCTTCGGTGAATTGCTTGACGGCCACCTCCGGCGACGCGCGGAGTTCCGCCTCTCGCCCGGCCCACTGGTCGACAATCGGTTCGCGGCGGACCCGCTCAGCGATGCCGTCCGGCCACGGCGGAATGCCGAACATCTTCACGGTGATGACGTCCAGCACAGACGTGTAGACGGTATCTTCGCCGGCACTCTCCACGATGGCGTCCTTGTAGGCATCCGTTACTTCGATACATTCCGGCGTCGCGAGTAGGGCCGTGCCAAGCCAGGCGCCGTCCGCTCCGGAGGCGAGTACTGCTGCCAGCGCCCGGCCGCTGGTGATTCCGCCCGCGGCAAGCACTGGAATCTCCGGATAAGCATCGATGACGCTCACCAACAACGGCAGCAGGTTCATGGTGCCGGTGTGACCGCCTGCCTCGTTCCCCTGGGCAATCAGTACGTCGGCGCCGGCTCCTACGGCCTCGCGCGCGTGCTTCAGTGACTGCACCTGGCATACGACTCTCGCACCAGCTTCCTTGGCTGCCGCGACATATGGAGCGGGATCGGCGAACGAGAAAGCGATAACGGCCACGCGTTCCGCGAGGGCTGCGTCGAACATTGCTCTGAAGACGGGAATCAGGTGGGTGATGAACCCGACCGCGAAATCGCGATCCGTCTGAGAGCGGATGTATGCGATCTCGCTGCGGAGCCAGTCGGCGCCCCGCTCCGGCTGGATGCCACCGAACGAGCCGAGAGCGCCGGCCTTCGTAACAGCTGCCGCAAGATGTCCGCCACTGTGCATCGCCATCGGCGCTGACATGATCGGATAGTCCAGGCCGAAGAGCTTGGTGAAACGTGTGCGCAGCATCGTCTGATCGAGGTTATCCCTCGATGTCCTCGCAGAACCACATCTCGGGCGGCCCTTCGACGCCCGCGCGCATCATCGTCGACCGCAAGTCGTCCGAATTGGCGAACTCCTTCGCCTTCCCGATGTCCGCCACGCGAAAGGCGATGATGATCACGTTTGGATCGTCGGCATCTCGGTGCAGAGAGTGGCCTTTGAACCCGAACTTCTTCCGCGTCGCTTCGTGCTCATCGAAGACGGGCTTCCACTTGCCGTAGTCGGCGACTCGGGACTTGACGAATACACTAGCCATCTGTAGACCTCCTGTGTGTTGGGCGCGTTCAGTCGACGCCAAGTATAAGCGTCCCCGTTGACGACAGCGCGCCGCCGGTGCCGTTGACCAGCGCCAGCTTCGCGCTCGGCACCTGGCGCTCGTAGCACTCGCCGCGGAGCTGGCGGGTCGCCTCGATCAGGAGGAACATGCCGTACATCCCGGGGTGCGTATAAGAGAGGCCGCCGCCGCTGGTGTTCAGCGGGAAGTCACCGCCGGGCGCCGTCCGCTGGCCGGAGACGAACGCGCCGCCCTCGCCCGGCTTGCAGAACCCGAGCGCCTCCAACGTCACCAGAGCGGTGTACGTAAACGAGTCGTACACCTCGACGACGTCCAGGTCTTCGTGGCGCACGCCGGCCATCTGGAAGGCGCGCGGGCCGGAGATCGCGGCCGGGGTCGTCGTCAGGTCGGGCATGTTGGCCAGGCTCATGTGCGTCGTCGCCTCGCCCGAGCCGAGCACCCAGACTGGCTTCTTCTTGCAGTCCCGCGCCCGCTCCGCGCTGGTAACCACGACGGCGCCGCCGGCATCGGTTACCAGGCAGCAGTCAAGCAGGTGGAACGGGTAGCTCACCCAGCGCGATGAGAGCACGTCGTCGATCGAGAGCGGCTCGCGCATCATCGCCTTCGAGTTGAGCCTCGCCCACTTGCGCGTGGCGACAGCGATCTCGGCGAGCTGCTCGTGCGTCGTGCCGTACTGGTGCATGTGGCGCATGCAGGCGAGGGCGTAGGTGCTGGGCGGGCCGCCGACGTGATACGGCCCCTCGAACTGCGGGGCGGGGAACCACGGATCGCTCTGCGGACGGCCGCCGCCCGGGCGGAAGCGGCTGGAGTGGCCGCTTTCCCCGTGGGTGATCAGAGCGACATTGATCAGCCCCGTGGCGATCGCCGCTGCCGCGTGCTCGACGTGGATCACGAACGACGACCCGCCGACCGCGGTGCTGTCCGTGTAGCGCGGCTCGATGCCGAGATACTCGGCGACCTGCATGCTCGCCGACCAGCCGGCGCCGCAGGTGAAGACGCCATCGACCTCCCGTTTGTCGATGCCGGCGTCCGCAAGCGCGTTGAGCGCCGCCTCCGAGTGCAGCTGCAGCACGCCCTTATGCGGTACGATCCCGATCTCGTCCGATTCGTCCGCGCCGACGATCGCGACTCGCTTCAGCCACCCGGTGGTTTCGGAGGCGTCGGTCATGCCGGCCGCCACTTTGGGAGCGTGACCTCCGGCGTCACGTCCTCGAACACGACCTCGACCGGCATCTCGCAACGGATGACTTTCGGGTCGGGCTCGATGCCGATCAGGTTCGAGAACAGGCGCACGCCCTCGTCGAGGTCGATCAGCGCGGTGACGTACGGCACTTCGTCGGACCAGCCGGGGTGGAACGCGCGGTAGTGGATCGCGAACGTGTAAAGCCGTCCACGGCCGCTCGCTTTCCGCCATTCGACATCGCGGCTGCCACAGTGGGGGCAGAAGTCGCGGGGAAACCAGTACGAGCGCTGGCACGGGCGGCAGAAGGGAATCCAAAGCTCGTGCTTCTTGCAGGCGTCCCAAAAGCGCCGCGTCTCCGGGCTCGGTGCGGGGAGCGGCTTTGCGTACTTTTCCTGCGTCACGGGGCATAGAGTCGTTTGTCAAAGGTCGTGGGTCAAGTGGACGGCGCGAGAGTGTGAGTTGCCCGTCTGATCTGATCTCGTTCAGATAGATCCCGGACACCTGCGTTTAACAGTGTATGAGAGTA
>DAINDD010000051.1:14034-21520 GCA_036732045.1 Chloroflexota bacterium | reverse complement strand
AGGCACGCCGGAACAGATCGCCCGCTCCCCCACGAGCCTGACCGGCAAGTACCTCCGCCCCATGCTGGGGCTCGGCGCGAACGGCCGGTCGAACGGGGCGAAGCCGAAGGCGGCGCTGGCCAAGCCGAAGCGGGTCAAGGCGAAGGCATAGGCCCATGACAAACGAGAAGCTCTGTTACGTGATCATGCCGTTCTCAAAGACTCCCACGTGTTCGGAAGGTCGATGGACGAATATCTTCACGGGCCTGATCAAGCCTGCTGTTGAATCTGCATCCCCCGGCTATGTATGTCGAAGATCAACAGCCACAACAGGCAATCTGATAAAGGGGATAGTAGAGAACCTCTATCAAGCAAGTGTTGTCATGGCCGATCTAACAGATCAGCGTCCAAACGTATTCTACGAGCTTGGTGCGAGACATGCCTTGAAGAGTCCCACAATCATGATCGCACAGCGCTTGTCGGATATCCCTTCGGATCTGCAGGGGTACGCTTGTGTTAAGTATGACCCCGAAACTGACAGTGGACAGCAGGCTTTCACCGTGCGCATACAAGAAATTCTTCAGACGCTTGCAACTGACGTGGACCGCAGTGACAATCCTGTCTCCGATTTTCTCCGCGCCCGCTCCGCCGTGATCTTGGACTTCGAGCACGACCAGAATGTCAGGAAGCTTCGAGCCTTGTGCGCAGAACTCCATGTCATCGAGACTTTGCTGGATAACACGGGCATAGAGCCGGACTCAAATGGTCGGTACTGGAGTCCACCCTTTTCATGCCCGGCGCTGGACCACTATCTTGCCACTCAATACATAGCCGTCGAGTCCTTTTCGAATGAGGTAATGAAACTAAGAACTTTCCTTGCAGCGATGGGTGGAAATCGCTTCTTGCCGAGGAGCTTCGATTCGGCGAAAGCGCTGGCTCAGGTGCTAAGGCGAAATGCCGCCAAGATATTGGAGGCTTATTCAACGGGAAGCTCACTCAACAATCTCGAATTGGAACCAATGCCGCCAGCCGTCAAGGCATCTGAACCAGAGCGAACCGAGTCGTAACAGGTGGTCTGTAGTTACCTCAGTGGGCGCCCAGACAAGTCTCCGGCATAAGAGTCGGGCGGACAGCGTCGCGACCGCTGAAGCAGCGAGTCCATTTGGAGTGGCGTGCATTTGGCACCCGCTGTCCACCAGCGGTACGATTCCCCCGCCATGACCGCCTTTCGCGTGCGCATCCCGCAGCACCAGGCCAAGCTCGTGGCCCTAGCCGTCGGCTATCACCTCGCGCGGCCGGGCGCAGAGATCGACCCCGGCACCATGTCCAACTACAAGCACGGCCTGCGCGAGCTGGCGCCGGTTGTCGAGGCGCAGCTTGACCAGCCGCACGCCATCTTCGACCTCAGCCCGTTGCAGGGCGTGCTGCTCTCCACCGCGTTCTCCTCCGTTCTCAGCGAGCTCAAGATGTACTCCATCTTCGACCGCATGGCCGGCGACAGCCGGCGCCCGCGCTCGACGGCGACTGGCTTCGATGACCACTTGCGCGACCTCTTCCCGGAGATCGCCGGCGACGCCTCCTACGCCTCGCAGCTGGCGGAGGAGATGGCCCTCCTCCGCCGCGAGCTGCCCTTCGCCCGCGCCCGCGAGGCGCTGGAAGAAGAGCGGCAGGCTGCCGAAGCGGCCCGGCGCGAGCGCAAGGGATGGCGCTTCTGGAAGCGAGGTGGAACTCCTTGACCCTGCGTGTCGGTCGCGATATGGTTTTCGTAGCTACGCAATTTAGACAGTAGATCGTTTCCAAATGCGAAAGGCCGTTTCCCGATGACTTACACGATCACCGACCCCTGCATTGACACCAAGGACAAGTCCTGCGTCGAGGTCTGTCCCGTCGACTGCATCCACGAAGACGAAGCGGCCGGCGATCGCATGCTCTACATCGACCCGGACGAGTGCATCGACTGCGGCGCCTGCGAGCCTGTCTGCCCGGTCACGGCGATCTTCGCCGAAGACGACGTGCCGGATGCGCAGAAGGAGTTCACGCCCCTGAACGCGCAGTGGTACAAGGACCCTGCCGCAGTCCGCGCCCGCGTCAACGAACTCAAGCCCGTCGCCAGCGCCTAAGCCGGCCGCCAACCCGGCCAGTCGCGGTCGTACGGCGGACGTCGGGACAGGAGCCATTCGAGAGCGCTCTCGCCCTCCGCACGGAACTCTGCAGCCTGCGGCGCCGTGAACAGACCCAGCTCCACGGCCTCCGCCAGCTCGTCCTCGTCCTTCCAGCGCCACGTCGCCAGGTCTGCCTCTACCAGAATGTCCAGGACGTGCTCCTCGTACTCGAAGCCGCCGTCAGTCCGCTGCAGGTCCGACTCCAGGTTGATGTACCACGGGGCGCCGCCCGGCGGCGGATTGAAGATCACGAGGATGGAGTGCTGCGTCCCCGGCACATGAAGGCCTAGCAACCCACTATCGAAAGTTAGCGCCGGTTGCAGCGACCACTCCTCCGTCGGCATGCGCAAGTGTCGCCCGTCCCGGCTGACGGCGACCAGCGCCTCGCTCTTTGGCGGTGTGTAGAGCGCGATCAGCTGCGCGCTATCGTTGACCACGACCGCGCTCCGAAGCTCCCACGTCTTCCCTGACCAGACCTCCCGCATCTCGATAGTCTGCCCGGGCTCGAACTGCGGCATGCAACCGAGTCTAACCCAGGGTAAGCGAAGGAATCGCTCTCCAAGGAGCGGCCACTCTACCGTGGTCCGCCGATTCGTTAGCGGCTCTGTTCGTCGTCGTAGGGCTGCGGCGCGCGGCCCACGGAAGCGAGGACCGCCGGCGGATGGTTCAGGAATTGCTGCGCATCGGCGTAGCTAAAGGTCTGGCCGCACGGATTCGCACGGGTAAGTCGCCAGCTCCGCCTTGCCATATCGGCCGGCTCCTGCAATGGGGCGCCAGCGCCGTATGCGGGCACTCTGCTTCTTTGACGTCAGGCATGGCATCCTCCCGCTTACCACAGCCCAAGACGTGTCTCAGGACACCCATGGCTCCGCCTCCTTAGTCTCTCCCAGCAAGCGTAGTCGGCTCCACAGGCGCCCACACCGGTTGCAACGCTCTATCGAAGGCGGCCAGTCTGTGCCTTGCCGGCCGCCGGCGTCGTTACCCCGGTAGGTTCGGCGCGAATGATCCGCCGCTCGGTGTAGTCGTGGCCGAACACAGAGTCGCCGGTGTAGTAGCGGGTGCCGTCGCAGGTGATGATTGTCATCACGGCGCCCTTGGTCGGCGCCATGACGGACACGGCATTCGGGTCGTTTTCGTTGACCGTAAAGCTGTCCGTGACTGTGTAGACCAGCTCGGCGCCGTCGTCTCCCGTCAGCCGGATGGTGTCGCCCCGCTGCAGCTCGTCGAGGCTATAGAAGATCGCCGGGCCGTTCCACGTCTTGTGCCCGGCGAAGACAGCGTTGCCGGTCGTACCGGGCTGGGCCGTGAAGTCGTACCAGGCGACTACGTCACCTTCCAACGGCACGATCGGCACCTGGTTCGCGTCCATTCCTTCTGGCACGACCGGAGCGCTGACGCCGAGCTTCTCGATCGTCATGTGGTATGACCGGGCAGCGAAGAACGGCGTCGGGGCGGGCGTTGGCGTCGGCACGGGAGATGGAGTCGGCGTCGCGGGCGATGGGCTCGTTACCACATCGACTGCAGAACTCTGCGCCTGAGCGTCGCCGCCTCCCGGGCGGGCGAACTCGTAGCTGGCATACGCGATGCCGCCGATAGCGAGTACGAGAAAGAGGCCAGCGAGGCTGATCAGAAGCAGCCGCGCGCGTTGGCCGTCGCTGGATTGTCCACGCCCCATCTCGTTGCCCAACAGTTGTAGGTTCCATTATAGCGGTGCGCGCAGCGACCCTATCTCGCCGTCAGGCGGGCGAGGGCGTCGCCGTCACCGGACGGCGATCATCCACGCCACCTGGGTCACTGGCCAGGAGCCGAATGTCCAGCGCCGAATGGGCTGCGGGAGGCGTCAACCCAGCGTCGTACCCAAGGTACGCAGCGATCGATGCCGAACCGGCGAGCGCGCCCAGCGACAGCCCGAGCAACAACCGCCGCAGGAGCTTGCGAACCCGCACTTTCTTCCGGGGGCGCGCCTGGGACTGCCGCACTTATCCCGATCCTCCGGCCGCATAGGACCACCGTGTAGATGCTGGGCAATATAGCCGTGCTGTCGGCAGCGTGAGGAGCACTCTTAGCCCGGCTGGGCGCGATCGTCATACCGACTTGAGTCACACTATTTTCTAGTACGCAGCTGCCAAAATCGCCAGGCTGCCGGCGAATGTCGCAAGTGAGGCGAGCAATAACGCGCGCTCATCGGGCGCCGTTGCCCACTGCCGGTCGATGTCATCGACAGTCCCATCGTTATACAAGACCCGTCCCTCGATGCTGCGCACGCGGCGGCGAAGCCTGCGAACGCGCCTGCTAAGCGCACGCTGGGTAAGACTGAGTGTGAACGCCATCACTGCACCGAGCGCGGCCGCAACCCCCAGCCGCCCGGCGTCTGCAAAGTAGCCGGTAAGCAGGGGGAACGAACCCCATGAGAGGGCGAACCAGAAGTCGTTGTGAAAGCGCCCTCCGAACCACTCCAGGTTGTAGGCCGGCGCGATGAAGAGCCCAAAGGCGACGAACACCAGAAGCCACGGCGAGACCAGCACCGCTCCCAGTATGCCGAGCGAAACCGCTCCCGTCAGTCCGAGCGCGGCGAGAGCCCACAGGCAGCCCCCCTGGATGCTGGTCCGCAACGGACGGCCCTGAAGCTCGTCCAGGGCGTGAGCAGCCACACCCACCGCCAGGAAAAAGGCGACGAGCGTCGCTGCTAGCCGATCGTAATGATGCGCGCCCGCGAGCGCCGCGCCCCATATCACGTAACTCAGATGCCAGAGCGTATATGGAGGATGCAGGAGGGTGGCGTAGTCCCGCCAGCTACCGGACCGAAGCGCGTAGAACGCCGGACGGACGCTCGCGGGCGTCTCCGTTATGAGTGGCAGACGCAGCTTCATGACTTGGTGCCCCAGATCGCGATGGCGCCGCCGAGCGTCAGACGACGGAATCGGACGTCATAGAAACCAGCGTCGCGCCAGGCGGACAGGAGAGCGTGCTCTGGCCAGCGGCGATAGGACTCACGGATGCTCGGGCCAAGAAATCTGCCCACCCGTTGCCACTCGCGCGAGAACAAGAGTCCCCCCACTGGAAGCACCGCATCGGTATAGAGCCGCCAGAGCGGGTACCAGGCGCCCCTTGGTACCGCGAAGTCGAGCGAGACCATCATGCCGCCGGGCTTCAACAGACGGCCCAGAGCGCCGAGCGTTTCGGGGACGTCGCGGACGTAGCGGAGGAGGTAGGCGAATGTGATCGCGTCGAAGGCGCCTTCCGCGAAGGGAGGCGCCTCGGCGGTGCATTCCACCAGCTGGAGATCTGAGCCTGAAGTGTCAGCCCGGCGTTGACCCCGGCGCAGCATCGCCTGCGTAACGTCGCCGCCGATAACTTCAATGCCGGGACGCTGGAGGAGGTCGAGCGCTATCGCGCCCGTACCGGTGGCCATATCTAGGACCCGTGCGCCAGGCGGTAAGTCAAGCCTTGATAGTAGAAAGCGGTGCCACGCGCGGTAGCGAAACAAGCTGAGGACGAGGGCCGGCCCGTCGTAGTCCCCGGCGATCGGCGAGAACACGCGACGAGCGAGATCGGGGGCTTCGGGAGAAAGGGACATCCTACCACCTTTCTACGGCAGGGAAAGTGTCTCCGATTCTAACAGCCCGCAGCAGACCCGGACTCAGAAACACTACGGAGCGTTAGTTGCATTTGTCGGGCGGCGACACGGCCGCTGGATGAATTACGGGCGGACGGGACATCCGCTCCTAATCTCCAGGCATTGGCATTGTAGCGACAACACGTTTTCAAACCCCAAAAGGCTCGCTCCGCTGCTCTTTTTACTATCCCTTCACCGGTCCCTGACTGTTCAGGCGTAACCAGTCAAGCGCCGCCCGAGTCATCCTCTATGGAGTCGCAAAGACACCAAGGACAAACATGCTTCGCAAACTCGCAGTTACCACCGCGCTGATCGCCGGCCTCGCTATCTGCACTCTCGTTGCCCTCGCGATGTCGGCTCGCGCGACGTCCGCTGATCCTCAGCTCGATTCCGAGGAGCAGGCATTCATCACTCTAATCAACAACTACCGTGCACAGAACGCGCTTGGCCCGCTGTCGATCGATTGGGAGATGCAGGCCTCGTCGGACTGGATGAGCAACGACATGGGCGTGAACGCCTACTTCAGCCACACCGACTCGCTCGGCCGCGATCCCTGGACGCGCATGTGCGACTTTGGCTACTGCTACAACACCTGGAAGGGCGAGAACATCGCCGCCGGATATAACACGGCCCAGAGCGTGTTCATAGCCTGGCAGAACTCCCCTGGGCACAACGCCAACATGCTCGGCGCCAATTACACGGCGATGGGCATCTCTCGCGCGTACACGGCTGGCAGCCCATACGGCTGGTACTGGACGAACGACTTTGGAGGCGTAAACAGTAACGCGACCCCGCCAGGCAGTGCGACACCTACGACGTCTCCGACGCTCACACCATCTCCAACGGCTTCGCCTACACACACCCCTTCGCCGACACCGACGCCCACGTCTACGCCGAAACCTACGCACACGCCCACGCCTACGCCGTCCCCGACGCTCACGCCATCACCGACGCACACGCCAACCCCGATGCCGACGCCCTCGCTCATTCCGTCGCCAACGCCGACGCCAACACCTGTGCCGACTTCACCTCCGTCCCTCTCGCCCACACCCACGCCGGACCCCCTGCCGCCACCTCCGGCGCCGACAAACACGCCTACACAAACCTTCAGCGTGCCGACCCCGACCCCGGCCGGAGAGGCTGCTCCGACGGCCACCGCCAGTCCTTCGATCACGATCGGGCCGCTCAAAGGTGACGCCGATTGCAACGGGCAGATCAACTCCTGGGACGTCATTCGTCTTCTGGAGGCCGTCGGGCAGATGCGGCTCCTTGGGCTGAGTGGGTGCGCTCCCGATCTCGACGTCAACTGCGATGGACGCATCGATTCGATGGATGCGCTGGCGCTATTGTTCGCGCTCGCTGGGGAACCGACTCACCTGGCAAGCGGTTGTCATTCACCCTCGCCATGAGATCTGTTGGATCGATTCGATCATCACAGACCCATGAGTGATGCGACCCGCCACTTCTCCTTGATACGCCGGATTGTGTTGTCTAACGCCGAGGGTGACATATGACCTCTCTGTTAGTGCTGATCGCCTTCTCCCACGCGGGGATCGACTCATCAAACTGGATTCGTAACATGCCGTCCTCCTATCTGACGTTAGACAGCATGGGCGCTCTTGTTCGCCGGCAAGTCAACGTTATGGCGCGCTAGTGGTCTGGCCGGAACGCCATCTGACTCACTTCAAGAACCGCCGCCCGCCTTGAGCGCGCTGACTCGCGCCTCGAG
>DAINDD010000051.1:0-14024 GCA_036732045.1 Chloroflexota bacterium | reverse complement strand
CGCCGGCGACGCCGAAGGCCTCTTCCAGGAGCGCCAGCGCCTTATCTCGATCCCCGGGTTCGTCGCGCGCCAGCAGCATCTTCGCGTAATCGTGCTGAGTGCGGGCAACCCAGGGACGCGCCCGCATTCTGGAGTGCATGCTCAAAGCATCCTCAAAGTGTTGTTGCGCATCGCTCCAGCGCTCCAGAGTTGTCGCCAGGAGACCCAGAGTGCGTGAGGCGCAGCCGAGAAAAGCAAGCGGGTTCATAGGAATACCTACAAAGAGATTCCTGCCTGTCAGGGGTCGCAGAAGCTCGTACAGGAGCAGAGCCCGGTTCGCATCACCCAGGACCGCACACGTCTCGGAGAGAAGGGCCAACGATGTCATCCACAACTGATCTCGACGGAGCTCATCGAAGCCGCTCGCAGCCAGCAGTTCGAACTCATTGCGCGCTTCTACTTCGCGGCCAATCTCACTGTAGAGAAATGCCAGCCCCGCTCTCTGGGCGGGAACCTCCGGATACAGCGTCACAAACCCAGCGACAGCACCCTCTAGTTCCTTCAGTCGCCCCTGCTCCCAGCGTATTGCGAAGATCTGTGCCGCGAGAATCTGGAGAGCCTCGGGTTCTGTCCGACTGCTCTCCGGTGCCATCGCGGCAGCCTGCAGCGCTAGCCTTTCCGCCTCCTCGAATTTACCTTCCCAAAGGGGTTGTAAAGGTCGCGTTCTCTCCACAAACCAGGAGGTGTGAGGCTGCCTGAGTTCCCTCGCCAGCCGCGTCACTACGTCCATCTCGCCTTCTATCGAGGCGATGTCTCCCCGGACCAAATAGCCGTCGAGCCGCAGAAAATGAGCAAATACGCTCAACTGTGCGTCGCCTGCTTCCTCGGCCAAGCGCACAGCATCGGCAGCAAGCGACAGGTGGTCGTCAACACTCGCTGACTCGGCGAATGCGAAACAACGCGAAATTAGAGCCATGGCAAGGGCTCCGGGATCGTCGGCATTCCCGGCGGCCCTTACAGCTTCGTCCGCGAGGGCGACCCTTCTCTCCTGCGAGTCCGGCGCCGCGTAAAGTACCCAAGAGAGGCGCGAGAGCAATCTAGCGCGCGGAACCGTATCCTGTTCACCCAGGGCGGCTAAAGCTTCTTCTAGCAGAGCGACCTCAACCGGGTTCACTCCCCATGAGAAGTGGATTGTGCCGCCGCCGAAGCTGATGGCGGCGTGAGCCAGCCGCTCGTGGGCGCCAAGCGTTCGGGCAATTTCGGCCGCTTGCTGAGCGGTCGCCTGCATCTCCTCCCATTCGCCCGCCCGCAACTGCGCATCGCATAGCGCCAGCAACAAGTCGCAGCGCAAAAGTTCGTCCGGCCGGTCTTTCAGATCAAGAGCCTCGAGGGCCATCCTGTAGAAGCGCACGGCCTCCTCGTGCGCCACCTGGTTGGCGGCCTGCTCGGCGGCTCGGGTAGCGTAGTTGATGGCCTTATCAACGTCACCTCCGGGCGCGGCCTGAAGGAAGTGGTGGGCCAGCTCCGCCAGGTGCTCAGGCTCGGGGTCCTGCCCGTAGAGAGCCTCCAACACCTCACCGACGCGGCGATGGAGCTGGCGGCGGCGGGGAGGCGCGAGCCCCTGGTAGAGTGTGTCTCGAATGAGCGAGTGGGCGAAGGCATAGCCCTCCGGCCCCGCTCTCAGGACGTGGCTCGCCACGGCCTCGTCCAGGAGGTCGAGCACCCGCTCCTCGTCTCCGCCAGTCACGGCAGCCACCTTGGGCACGGAGAGGTCGCGTCCCAACACCGAGGAGTAGGCCAACAGCCGGTTCGCCTCGACACCCAGCTGGGCCAGGCGCCTGCTAATGACTTGCCGCACGCCTTCGGGTATATTCCAGTCGTTTACGGCGGCGCCGGGGTCGGTGAGGTCACGGCCCTGCTCCTGGAGGTGCCGCACCAGCTCCTCGGTGAAGAAGGCGTTGCCTTCAGTCGCCGCAAAGAGCGCGTCGGCGACGTGCGGCGCCGGGGCCCGGCCGAGTGCGGCCGCGGCCAGCGCCGACGCCTCCTCCCGCGCGAAGGGGCGCAAGGTGATGCTGCTACCCATGCGCTGGCGGTTCATCTCGGCCAGCAGAATGGCGAGAGGGTGCTGCGCCTCCACCTCCACATTACGGTAAGTGCCCACGGCCAGCAGCGGACCCTCGGGCAGGCGGCGGGCGAGGTGGCCGAGGAGGAGAAGAGTGGCGCCGTCAGCCCAGTGCAGATCATCCAGGAAGAGGAGGAGCGGCGCGCCGGTGGCCACCTTGAGGAGAAAGTCCGAGACGCCATCGAAGAGCCGGTAGCGTTCAGCCTCGGGGCCAAGCGCCGGCGATTCCTGGATCTCCGGTAGGAGGCGCTGGAGGTCCGGCAGCAGCTTGGCCAGGTATGGCGCGTTGCCGTCAAGCTCCGCGCGTAGCTCGTCTGGACGCCGGTTGCGGACGTGCTGTTGCAGGGCCTCCACGAACGGCAGGTACGGCGGCATCCCTTCCGTCTCGTAGGCCCGGCCACTCAGTACCTGTAACCCGCGGTCGACGGCGTGTAAGGCCAATTCGGAGACGAGACGGGTCTTGCCGATCCCGGGCTCTCCGCCCACCAGCACAAGGCTCCCCTGGCCACGGATAGCCGCTTCCAGGCGCTGCTGCAGCGCGCCGCGCTCTTCCACACGGCCGACGAATCGGGTGAGCAAGGGCCGCGCGCCGTCGTCCTCCGGCCAGCGCACCTCGAACAGGTTAACCGGCTCAGCGAACCCCTTGAGCATGCGTTCACCGAGAGCCGCGAACTCAAGGCCGGGGTTGCGGCGGGCAAGCTGGCGGGTCAGTTCGGAGACCAGTACCTGGCCGCCGGCAGCCTCCGCCTCGATGCGGGCCGCCAGATTGACGTCGCTACCGAGGAGGTCGCCTCCCTCTGCCATCGGTTCGCCTGTATGCAGCCCGATCCTTACTTGCAGCTCGGGGTAACGTCCTTCAGCATGCTGAGCGGAAAGAGCACGCTGCACTTCAACCGCGCACTCGACTCCCTGGCGCGGCGAGGCGAAGGCCACCAGGAAGCCGTCGCCGGTGCCCTTGACCACCTTGCCGTCAAAGCGCTCGAACTGCTCTCGCAGAATGCGGTCGTGGGCGCGCAGCAGGGCCCGGGCAGCCTCGTCGCCCAGGCGGTCGGCGAGGGCGGTAGAGCCCACCAGATCGGTGAACATTATGGTGATAACCCCGGAGGGGAGTACCTGAGTCATGTCGGCCAGCCCCAGCCTTTCAGAGAATCCGATTATTCGCCTTCGGCGAAGATTGGTCAACAAACCCGGCAAAGTGAGTTGGCAGACAACCCCTTTTTCTCGGCCTCAACCAACTTCTTAAGCGTGTCACAGGATTAGGTATTCGTTGTGACGGTTGTTAAAGTGAAACTCGAACCCGTCTACGTAGGCCGGCGGGCCCCAACCACTAGCGCGCCATAGTGACTTGACTTGTCTTCGGGGCAGAGCGTCCATGCTGTGTGACTTAACAAGAGGAGGACAGCAATGAAAGCTCTACCGATTCAGTTCGACGAATCAATCCCGGCCTTGGAGAAGGCCATCTACGCCTTCCCAGCGGAAAAGGAGCGGCGCTCCGGCTCGATGCGGACCGTCGATGCCTACACCCGAACGCTGCAGCCCTTCTTCGCAACGACCGGGCAAGACGCCGGAGCAGATCAAGTCTAACGCGCCAGGAATTCGCTGAACATAATGTGCTTGTTTTGGAACACGAAAGTGCATCCGTAATCTGTCAAGTCCAAAGGCCATCCTCGCCGTGCAGATATAAATCGATGTCGCATTGATGTTTAATTCCGGAATTACTCCGTAATCCCAAAAACACGAAATTACCAAACGAAATACACCCAAAAAACGCGGATCTGCAAAAACGACCTCACTGCCACTTCCCCGTTCCACCTCTCCCCCCGCACCTGCAATCATCCTCACAAATGCCACAGACCGGCCTAAGTCCCAGCGCGGCAAAGCCGTCTCCAGCCGCAACGCACCGCGCCGTCACCTCCGATCTACAGTTCCGCCGCGGCGCCTCGCGTTGATACGGGTGTCACGTAATGCCATGGTTGGCTGGATTCGCTCAGGAGGAGCTGACACATGGCCAAGCCGACAATCGATACGCTGCGAGAACGTGCCCACGGCCAGGTGATAACGGCCGACAACCCGTCGTACGACGAAGCGCGCAAGGTCTACAACGCAATGATCGACAAGCGTCCGTCTGTGATTATCAGGGCGGTGGACGTCACCGACGTTATGGCCGGCGTGGACTACGCCCGCGAGAACGGACTCGACCTGTCCATTCGCGGCGGGTCGCACAGCGTGCCCGGCTTCGGCACGTGCGACGGCGGCGTCGTCATCGACCTGCTCGGGATGAACGGCGTTCGCGTCGATCCCAAACGACAGACCGCCCGAGCCGAGCGGTTGCACGTGGTCTGACTTCAACCACGCCACGTACGCCTTTGGACTGGCGACGACCGGCGGCATCATCGGCAGCACCGGTATCGCCGGCCTCACCCTCGGCGGTGGGATCGGTTACCTGACACGCGGCCTTGGCCTGTCGCTCGACAACCTGCTCTCAGCTGATGTCGTGACCGCTGACGGCCGCTTCCTCGTGGCCAGTGAGAAGGAGAACGAGGACCTCTTCTGGGCGCTGCGCGGTGGCGGCGGCAACTTCGGCGTCGTCTCCTCGTTCGAGTACCAGCTACATCCAGTCAAGGACATCGTCGCCGGCATCTTCTTCTACCCGATCGACAAAGTGCGCGAAGTGTTCAGCTTCTATCGCGACTACGTGGCGACGGTGCCGGAGCAGTTGGGCTTCTTCCCGGCGTTTCAGATCGCGCCGCCGCTTCCGTTCATCCCGGAGAAGGAAGTCGGGAAGCCGTTCTGCGCGATCGTGGCCTGCTGGGCCGGTGCGCCGGACAAGGGTGAGAAGGAGATGGCGGCTTTCCGCAAGCCCGCTCCCATCGTGGCCGAGATGGTGGCGCCTATGCCCTACTACACGATCAACGGCCTCTTTGACCCGTTGCTTCCGCCGGGTCTCCAGCACTACTGGAAGGCATCGTTCGCGACGGAACTGACGGACGGGGCGATCGCGGCGCACATGGAGTTCGGGCCGAAGGTGCCGGTCGTCAACTCGACGATGCACATCTACCCGATCAACGGCGCGCCACACCGCGTCGCTTCCGACGCGACGGCGTTCGCCTACCGCGACGCCAACTTCGCGACGGTGATCGCCGGCATGTGGCCCGATCCCGCCGACAACGAGAAGAACACCAAATGGGTGAGGACTACTACAAGGCGCTGGAACCGCACTCGCTGGCCGGCGGCTACGTCAACTTCATGGCCGGCGACGACCAGGGCCGCGTCAAGGACAACTACAAGCGCAATTACAGCCGGTTGGTTTCCATCAAGAGAAAGTACGACCCGGGCAACTTGTTCCACATGAACCAGAACATCACGCCCGGTTAGGACTGGGCGACGGTGAGTCTGACCCTCAGCCCTTAGATCCAGGCAACTTCGTGGACGCGGACCGGCTCGTCGAAGCCCTTCATCGCCATCTCGCCGCGGTCGGAGAACGTGAAGTTCTTGCCGATGCAAAGCTCGCGAACGACGTTCGAGGTCAGGATGGTGGCGGGCTGGGCGCTATCGCAGATGCGACGCGCAAGCTGGACGACGGCGCCGAAAAGGTCGCCACTGTCGCGGACCGGCTCGCCCGCGCTCATTCCCACGCGGACCCGCACCGCCTCCTCGCCGCGCTCCTGGTTGCGATCCTTGAACGCGCGCTGAATGTCAACGGACGACTCCAAAGCTTTCGTTACGGAAGCGAACGACGCCATGATCCCATCGCCGGTGTGCTTCACCACGCTGCCCCCATGTTCGCGGAGGGCTGAGCGAACGACCGTATCGTGCTCGCGCACCACCACCATCGCGGCGACATCTCCCAGCTTCTGAGTGAGGCGCGTCGAGCCCTCGATGTCGGTGAAGAGGACGATTCTGAACGCGCTATCGGCGATCGGCTGCGCCTGCGACGTGCCCGGCGGATCGTTCAATCTCCCGAGGAAGTCCGCCACGGTGTTTTGCTCCACTTCGATAATCTCGCTCGCGACCAGGCCATGCGACTCGGAATGGACAGCCTGAGCGGCTTCCTTGGAGGGCGAGTCCACGAGACAGAAAATGTGGCCGCGCTCCTGGTCCATCCAATACGTCAGGTACCGCGTGTGATACTTCTCCTGAACTTGCAGATCGAGGAGGTGGGCGGCGTAGATATCCAGGGGCGCTACTACCCCGGCTTCATGGCGATCCATATACATCGGCATCGGCCTGCTCCTTTGACGACACTCGGTTCAGTGCTGATGGGCTGACGTCTGATTGTATCGCCGCGGGAATATCTTACAAGTCCACCGCCCCACGTCAATTCTTCGCGCTTGCGGTACGGCTACCTATGCCATTCATCCCGAGCTTTCCCCTCGATCCACTCGGAGCTAGGCTTGACCCCAGCGGGGCGACTGATTCGGCTGTGAGCCACCGTAGTCATCGGCAAACGTGAGGCCCCACGCACTGCCCTGCCCGCCCCAAGAGCTGCTTTCCTATCGGCGATGACGTGGACGCTGACGAGTTAGCCTGTCCGACGCTGTCTGCGGCGCAATCCGTCTAGGCCACCTTCCGGGTACCAACCAGGGCCGGCCTGTCCGGGTTGACGACGTAGCGTATCCTCGGTAACCCCGTATCCACCACTGCGAACGAGGCTGACACGGGATAGGCCAGCCGGACGCCGTCTGCGTTCCATCCCTCAGCGGAGAACTGTGAGACTGCGGGCTTGCCGCGATCGGCTCGGTGGAATGTGAACTCAGGGTCGACCTGGACCAGTATGGGTTCCTCCCCGACCGGCCCTTCGAGACGGGCCGCGTTCATGTTCGCGACGTACTGGACGTCCCCGCCCGAGATCGGCTCCGGTCCAACGAGAGCGGCTTCCAGTTGAACGCGTCCGCCAGCCTCGACAGAGAGTTCGATCCGGTCATGGTAACGGCGCAGAGAGATCTCGCCCTGCCGGCACGCGAAGCCCCATCCGCTCGCCAGGGCGTCCGCCGCCGGCGCCGAATCGACGTAAGCAATCGTCAGGTACCCGCGCGGACGAACCCCGGCCCGGCATCCGATGCGCGCCTGCGCCAGCAGAAAGGGCCCAGCGGGACTATCCGGGAAGCGATGGACGGAGAAATAGATGATCGGAGGAATCGTCGGGTGAAGCGCCTTCGGAATCAGGTCCTCCGTCTGTCCATCGTCAATTTCAAAGGTGAGTTGGAGGATCTCGACGTTCGCTAGTTCCCAGGCCTCAGCGTCCAGGCCACGCATGAGCGGGACCCCCTCAAGCAACGCGCCGACGTCTCTTTTGCCGAAAGCGGGCATCAGCTCTGTCTGCCAACAGCAGCCACGTCTGCGGCCACCGGCTGGAATTTCGGCATCACCTCTTTAGCGAATAGCCGCATGCTGCCTAGCACCTCGTCCTGGGGCACCGTCTCCGCGGCGTTTAGAAGAAAGTTGATCCTGTCCGCCCCCACCGACTCCCATTGCCGGATGACGCCGGTGATGCGCTCCGGGTCTCCGATGCAGATCCCCTCCGGAACGCGGCCGCCTTCGTCTGGTCCGGAGACCTCCTGCCGTAGTTGTGGCAGCAGGCCCAGCGAAGGATACGAACGGCTCGGATAAGCCTCGCGCGCGGACAGCAGTTGCGCGGCGAGATAGTTGAAGGTCCCGGCCAGGCGCTGACCGGTGCGCACGCCTGATTCCAGATTCTCGTGGCAATAGAGGAAGTTCACCGTGTTAACTTGCTCATTGACGAATCCGCCGACGGGGTCACACTGCTGGATCCGGCGACGATATCCAGCAATCCGGGTCTCTTGTTCGGCGAAGCCTCCGAAAGTGAGGCCCAGGCTCCCCAACCCGCGATCCGCCGCATCGAGCTCCGTGCCCGGGCTAGTCACCGCGACCCACATCGGCGGATGCGGCTTCTGGTAGGGCTTGGGAAGGATCGCCCGCTTGGGCATCGAGAAGAACGTTCCCTCGTATCCAAAACGCTCCTCGGTCCACATCCGTGGCAGAACGCGTACGAATTCGTCCCACGAACGCTTGGTGTCGTCAGGATCGGCCTGGAAACCGGCGAGCTCCGTCCACGTGGCGGACCGCCCGGTGCCGAACTCGAGGCGTCCGCCCGAGATGATATCGAGGACTGCCGCGCGTTCAGCGATGCGGATCGGGTGGTTGAACTGAGGCACACAGACAACAATGCCATGGCCAACGCGAATGTTCTTGGTCATCACGGCGCAAGCCGTGAGAAAGATCTCGGGCGCGGAGGAGTGTGAGTACTCCTCGAGGAAGTGATGCTCAACCGCCCATACCTGGTCGAACCCCAGCTCGTCTGCCAGCCGCACCTGTTCGAGCGCGCGATCGTAGACCGTGCGCTCGCTCTCCCGGTCCCAGGGCCGAGGGACAGACAACTCAAAGAAGATGCCGAACTTCATATGACCTACCTCCGGAGCGAATCTTAACCCGCGTGCCCGTTGAGGGAATTGATTGTACAGGAGTCTCGGCGCGACCGGGCTAACGAGAACGTAGGAATTTTCTGACGGCCTGGAACACTGGCGCCGCGCAAGCCTCTCGGCTGATGCGCAGAACGGAATTCGATGCCGTGCTCAGCGATGCCTATGGCGGTACGGCGATGGCATTTGCGAAACAGGGGTCAGTTGCAACCAGCGGGGAGACTGGTCAGCAGCGCGGCGCTGTAGCGCAGGATCACCATCGCATCGACGACGTCCAGCTGCCCATCGCAGTTTGCGTACCCCAACCCGGGGCATACCACATTGGGCGGCGCGGGAGGCGTCTCCGTCAGCCAACGCAGAAGCCATAGTGCGTCGGCGGCGTTAACCACACCGTTGCAGTCCACGTCCCCGCAAAGGCCGTGGCTCGCCGTCGGCGAAGGCGTCGGCAGCGGCGTGGCTGTAGGTGTCGGGTTAGGAGTCGGCGTTTCGGAGACGGTTGCCGCCCCCGTCGGTGTCTCCGTCCCGGAGCCCGTCGGCGTTGGCGACGGCGTTTTGGTAGGCGTGTCCGTCGGCGTTCCGGTATCGCTCGGCGCCGGCGACGGGGTAAGGGTCGACGGTGGCGGCGTCAACGTTTGCGCAGCGCACTCGTTCGCAGGCGGAATCGGCGTCGGGTGCGGTGTCGAGACGATGGGATCGATACAGTCCGGTATGCCGTCGTGGTTAACATCGGTGAGAGCCCGGTCTGCCCGCACGAGCCCATAGCCGTACTGCTGATCGTACCCCGGATCGCCCAGGTCTTCCGCGCTGCAGCGCAGGTCATCACGCACCTGGGTTGCTGTCAGACCGGGAAACTTCGACTCGATCAACGCCGCGACGCCGGTTACGTGCGCTGCGGCCATCGAAGTGCCGGAGCAAGGCGTGGCCGGCAAGAACTGCGTGAAGTCCGAGGCTGATGTGCATGTGGCGTACGTCTGCTGAAGGATCACGCTGGCGCTGCCCTCGGCAGCCGGGTCGCCACCGGGAGCTACAAGGTCGAGCTGATGCGTCCCTTCGCCGACGCCGTAGTTGGAGTAGCCCGCGCGGTTTTCGAAGATCCCAACAGCCCCGACGGCAATTACACTGTCGACCGCGGCGGGATAGTCCAGCGTCCCATGCCCGACTCCATTCGTACCGTTGCCAGCCGCCGCCACAACCACAACCCCTGCATTACGAGCGTCCGCCAGCGCCACGCGCACGGCGTCGCTTATCTGCTCGGGACCGGCGATGCTCAGGTTGATCACATCGGCGCCGTTTTGGACCGCGTACTCGATCCCCTGAGCCAGCTTGTCGTCCGGGCAACCGTAGCCAGTCGTGCCAGGGATTGGGCCGCAGACTTTGATCGGCATGATCTTGGCTTTCGGCGCGATGCCGGCCGTGCCGTAGAGATTGTCTGTGTTCTCCGCGATCGTGCCGGTGACGTGCGTCCCGTGCCCGTAGTCATCATTTGCGTGAGTATCCTGGCAGTTGAAAGGATCCGTCGTCGGGACGACCGACATGTCGCATGGCGACACGAAGGTTGTCAACGCAAGGTCCGGCGCCTGCCGGTACTCGGTTGCTCCGTCCTGGTAGTTCTCATAGGCGACACCTGTGTCGAGGACGGCCACGGTTACGCCTGACCCACCATCAGATTGCTCTCGCGCCGCGCCTAGGCCGATCTCTTGCATATTCCACTGCTGCGGGTAGTACGGATCGTTCGGGGCGGACGCCGGCTCGCGGATCGGGTCCTCCTCCACCGTAGACACAACTCCGGACTGCGCCAGCGCCTCGCCAACCGTCGCTTCGGTCCCCGCCGCCACAGTGGCGACGACGTAGCCGGGCACGAGCAAACTCCGCGACAACGTCGCGCCGTGGGCCTGGAGAAGCGCTTCCTGTTGGTCTGGCGAAATATCGGTGCCGAATTGAACGACAAGCTGCCCGGCGGCGCTTGGCCCATCATGAGCGACGAACGTGCCGCCGGTACGCGATGACGACGCCAGGAGCAACACGCCCAGCAGACCGGCGGCGAAAACGGCGCTGGCAGTTGTGTGTAGCCGGGACCTATTCATATGCGTGACTATTCCGCCGCTCCCACCCGCCTCCGCTCGGGCAGACTACCACCCGGCTCTTGTCGCCCCCCTGCCGACCGACTTCCATTCCGATTATCAATGCCGATTGTATTCCGCAATGCGCCCTCCGGGATAGACAACGTACGAGCGTCCCCGTAAGCTACGCCGGACCAGCGTGATACGATACCAACTGTCCCCAGCAAAGGAGTTATTGCCGTGGCTGACATCGAAAGTGAGATGGTCGAGTTCGGGAGCAACGGCTCGACCACACCGGGCTTTCTCGCCCGCCCCAAAGGCAACGGCCCCTTCCCTGGCGTTATCGTAGTCCAGGAATGGTGGGGGCTCAACGATAACATCAAGGACATCGCGCAGCGCTTCGCCCGCGAGGGGTTCGCCGCCTTCGCCCCGGACCTCTACCACGGAGTGGTTGTCGCCGAGCCGAACCAGGCCCAGAAGCAGATGATGCAGTTGGACATGCCCCGCGCCAGCCAGGAGCTCGTCAAGGCTACGGAGTATCTCGCCGGGCAACCGTACGTCGACGGCCGCGGGATCGGCGCCATCGGTTTCTGTATGGGTGGCGGCCTCGCCATGACGCTCGCCACGGACACGCCGCTGATCCGGGCAGTCGCCCCGTTCTACGGCGCAACGCCAGAGCCGATCGACAAGGTACAGAGCCTGGCCGGCCTCGTCTTTGCCGTCTTCGCCGAGCACGACGACTGGATCGGACCGCCGGTCCGCGAGAAGCTGCACCAGGCGCTGGAGGAGCACGGCAAGCAGTTCGAGATCAAGGTCTATCCGGGGACGCACCACGGCTTCTTCAACGACACCAGGAAGGACGTACACGATGCGCAGGCCTCGGCGGACGCCTGGAAGCACGTGATTTCGCTGTTCCGGGAGAATCTGTAAAGTTACCCACATTATCGTCACATTTGCGTTACCTTGTAGGCGCCTCCTCATGGCGTCGCTTGGTAGACTGAACCAAACCCTATGACCCAGACCGCAACCAGATATGAAACTGTAATCGGCATAGAGGTGCATGCCCAGCTCCTGACGCGGAGCAAGATGTTCTGCACCTGCCCCATGCCGACGCTCGAATCGCCGCCCAACACCCACGTCGACCCCGTCTGCCTCGGCATGCCCGGCGTCCTCCCTGTCATCAACCGCGCCGCTGTCGAGCTGACGATTATGACCGGCCTCGCCGTCCACTGTGAGATCGCCGCCGAAGCCAAGTTCGACCGCAAGAACTACCACTACCCGGACCTCATGAAGGGCTACCAGATCTCCGAATACGATCTCCCGATCTGCAAGAACGGCTGGCTCGAGATCAGGGTCGACGGCGCCACGAAGCGCATCGGCATCACGCGCGTCCACCTGGAAGAGGATACCGCCCGCCTCTCGCACCACATCGACTCCGCAACCGGCGAGACGTACAGCCTGATCGATGTGAACCGCTCTGGCCTCCCGCTGATGGAGATCGTCTCGGAGCCGGACGTCCGCTCGGCGGAGGAGGCGCGCGCCTACCTTCAGAAGCTGCGCCAGATCCTGCGCTACATCGGTGCCAGCCGTGCCAACATGGAGGAAGGCAACATGCGCTGCGAGCCGAACGTCAGCATCCGGCCCGCCGGCACCGAACCATTCGGCCAGAAGGTCGAGCTCAAGAACATCAACAGCTTCAAACACGCCTATGACGCCATCCACTTCGAAGAGCGCCGCCAGGCCGACGTCCTCGACGCCGGCGGCCGCGTCTCCCAGGAGACCCGCGGCTGGCGCGAGGACACGAACCAGACGGTCACCCAGCGCAGCAAAGAAGGCGCCGAGGACTACCGCTACTTCCCGGAGCCGGACCTACCGCCGCTCGTCATCAGCCGCCAATGGGTCGACGAGATACGCTCCGGGATGCCCGAGCTGCCGGACGCCAAGCGCGCCCGCTTCCAGGAACAGTACGATCTCTCCGAATACGACGCCCACGTCCTCGCCGATACACGCGCCCGCGCCGCCTTCTTCGAGGAAACAGTGGCGCTCGGCGGCGGCTCCCCGCAGCGCGCGAAGACCGTCGCCAACTGGGTGAACGGCGATTTCGCCGGCCTCCTCAACGCGGCGGGCATGGAAGTCCAGGACTCCGCTGTCAGCCCGAAGATGCTCTCCGATCTCATCGGCTTGCAGGAATCTGGCGCGATCTCCGGCAAGACCGCCAAAGACGTCTTCCAGCAGATGTTCGACACAGGCAGCGACCCCAAACAGCTCGTCGAAGAGCAAAGCCTCGGCCAGATCGAGGCCGGCGACGAAGTAGCGGCAGCCGCGGACACCGCCATCGCCGGCAACCCGAAGGCGGCGCAGGACTATCGCGGCGGCAAAGAGGAAGCGATCAAATTCCTGGTGGGCCAGGTCATGAAGGAGACACGCGGGAGGGCCCGCCCCGAGGACGTAACCGCCATTCTGAAAGAAAAATTAAACAAAGGGCCGTAATCTTATGCTTTTCGGTTTCGTTACTACGATCGACGATACGTACACATGAAACGCCTCTTCGCCTTCGACTTCCTGAAGTGGTTCTACCCGGGCATGCACATCAAACGGTGGCTTGCCCTGACCATCATCGGCGTCGCCATGATGACGTTCGGGCTCAGCTACATCGTCCGGGAGGCCTATCTCACCGGCTTCACGCTGCCGGGGTTTATGTACTATCTGACGTTGCAGTTCATTCCTCGCTACGTCCGCGGCGCCGGCTTCATGCTCACCGCGCTGGGGCTGATCCTGTTCTCCATCTGGAAGCTTAACCACTCCCTCCTCTCCGTCCTCGTCCCCAACCGGGACCGCAACGCCAGCCTCGTCAACACCATCTACACCCAGCGCTTTCTCAAGCGCGGGCCGAAGATCGTCGCCATCGGCGGCGGTACCGGCCTCTCCTCGCTCTTGCGCGGGCTGAAGGAATACACCGGCAACCTCACTGCGATCGTCACAGTCGCCGATGACGGCGGTTCCTCCGGCGTTCTCCGCCGCGAGCTCGGCGTGCTGCCTCCAGGCGACGTGCGCGCCTGCATCGCCGCCCTCGCCGACGCCGAGCCTTTGGTCACGAGCCTCTTCCAGTACCGCTTCTCGGACGGATCAGGCCTGGCTGGCCATTCGTTCGGCAACCTGTTCATAGTGGCCATGTCCGGCGTCGTCGGCAACTTCGAGGACGCCATCCGCCAGACCAGCCGTGTGCTTGCTGTCCGCGGCCAGATCATACCGTCGACGCTCGCCAACGTGACCCTTTGCGCAAAGACCGAGGACGCCCAGACGATCCAGGGCGAATCGCTGATCGGAAACGACAATGGCAACGAACCACACGGCCGGATCAAGGAAGTGTACCTGCTGCCGCACAACCCTCCCGCCCACCCGGAGGCCGTGCGCGGCTTCCTC
>DAINDD010000050.1:3818-21580 GCA_036732045.1 Chloroflexota bacterium | reverse complement strand
AGCCTGCACCGGTGGCCGGCGCCATCCAGATCGGGTAGCCGGCACCCGCACGCTGGAGGACGACCATGTCGTCGAGTCGGTCACCGGTCAGGTCGACGAATTGCCGAAAGACGGTGTCGGCCGGCGCCAGGGGCACGCTCGACGGCGCGATACCAAGGGCGGTCGTGACGCCGGAGGCCGGGCACGACCCGTTCCTGCCGCTGACAGTCGTCGCCGAGCACACGCAGCGGATGAAGTTCGGCACGGCCGTTGCTATCGCCTTCCCGCGCAGCCCGATGGTGACGGCCCAGCTCGCCTGGGACCTGCAGCGCTTCTCGGGCGGGCGCTTCATCCTGGGGCTGGGCACGCAGGTGAAGGGCCACAACGAACGGCGCTACTCCACGGCGTGGCCATCGCCGCCGGGACCGCGGTTCAAGGACTACATCCTGACGCTCAAGGCGATCTTCAAGACGTTCCAGGAAGCCGGCTCGAAGCCGACATTCCACACGGGGCCGCACTACCAATTCACGCTGATCGCCCCGTTCTTCAACCCGGGCCCGAATCCCGACGGCCACGTCCCGATCTACATCTCGGCCGTCAACCGCTACAACTGCCGGCTCGTCGGCCAGGTCTGCGACGGCATCCGCATGCACGGCTTCAACACGATCAAGTACACCAAAGAGGTGATCATTCCGGAGATCGAGGCCGGCGCCAAGAAAGCGGGGCGTTCCCTTTCGGACATCGACATCGTCGGTGGGAGTTTCGTCATCACCGGCAAGAACGAAGAGGAAGTGGAGCGCGCGAAGGCGCCCGTACGCCAGCAGCTTTCGTTCTACGCGTCCACGCGGGCCTATCACCCCGTCCTGGAGGTGCACGGCTGGCAGGACGCCGGCCAGGTCCTCTTCCGCCTCTCTATGGAGGGCAAGTGGCCGGAGATGGCGAAGGCGATCACCGATGAGATGCTGGACGAGTTCGCGATCATCGGGACGTACGATGAGCTAGTGCCGAAGATTAAGCAGCGCTTCGGCGGCCTCGTGAACACGCTCGACTTCGGCTTCGGCGTGCGCACGCCGGAGGACCACGAGCGGCTGGCCTTCATCGTCCAGGAGCTGAAGAAGGCGTAGCGCCCGCTCCAATGGCGACCCCGCGCGACACCTACCCTGAGCTGCCGGGCCGAGGGCTGCGGTTGCACTGCCTGGACTGGGGCGGTGACGGGACGACGATCGTTCTGCTGCACGGCCTGAGCTCTTCCGCGCGCATCTGGGACCTGACGACGCCGCACCTCGTGCCGCGTTTCCACGTCATTGCCGTGGACCAGCGCAGCCACGGCCAGAGCGACCGACCGGACGACGGCTACGGCTTCGACGACACGACCGCGGACATCGCCGCCCTCATCGCGCAATTGGGAATCGAACGCCCCGTCGTCGTCGGCCATTCGTGGGGCGCGAACGTGGCTCTGCAGCTGGCGGCGGACTACCCGGACGCGGCGCGCGGAATCGTGCTGGTGGACGGTGGATTCATCGAGCGCTCAGGTGATTCGACCTGGGAGCAGGCGGAGGCCGACATGCGCCCGCCGGACATCGACGGGACACCGGTCGAACGCTTTCTGGGTTTCGTGCGCAACTGGCCGAATTTGAAGGACATCTACTCACCGGAGATCGAGCAGATGGTGCTCTCCAACTTCGACGTGCGCGACGGGAAGATCTACCGCCCACTCAGCATTCCTAACCATATGAAGATCGCGCGGGCGATCTACGATCAGAAGCCGAGCGAGCTGCTGCGGCGAGTGGCGCTGCCGGTGCTGATCGTGCCAGCGATGCGTGAAGCCGCCGGCGAGGCCGAGCGGCGCTGGCAGGAGTATCGCGAACAAGGCCTGGCGGCGATTCGGCGCGTGCGGCCGGACATCCGCGTGCAGCCGATGCTGGACAGCATCCACGACGTGCCGGTGCAGCGCCCCGCGGAGCTGGCGCAGATGATCGCAGAGTTCGCCGGGGAACTTGCCTAGACGGCCTGCTCCTCAATCGCAGCCTCGGCTTCCTCCTCCGCCTCCTCGTGCGTCACGAAGAGCCGGAAGACATGATCGAAGGACTCGTGGTCCAGCACAGGCTCCAGGCCGTCGTACGAAGCGCTCTCCATGAGGATGTCGAGGAGCGCGCGCGCGTATGAGCCGCGCGGCTTCAGCCCTGGGCGGGCGTACATTTTCTCGACAACGTAATCAAGCGCGCCGTCAGCCACGCGAACTTTTCGCTGCCGGCAGGCCTGGCGCAGGATCTCGGCGAAGTTCTCCCGGTTGGGGTTCGGCAGGCTGACCTTGTAGGGGATGCGGCGCAGAAGGGCGTCGTCCGCCAGGTCCTTCACGCGCATGTTGGTGGAGAAGAGCAACTGCACCTTGAACGGCACAACCAGCTTCTCTCCCGTGACGAGCGTTAGGCTGTCCCAGCCCCGCTCCATCGGGATCAGCCAGCGGCTGAGTAGGGCCCGCGTGGGGATCTGCTGGCGGCCGAAGTCGTCGATGATCAAGGCGCCCGCCTGGGCCTTGATGTGGGGCGGCGCCTGGTAGAAGCGCGCCGTGGGGTCGTACCCCAGGTCCAGCGCCTCGCGGTCCATCTCCGCGCCGAGCACGATCGCCGGCCGCTTGACGATGACCCATCGCCGGTCGCGCCGGGTCTCGTCCTTCATGACGGCTTCGTCGTCGATCTTCTCGATGGCCTGGTGGATCGATTGGTCGTAGACGCGGATCACCTGGCCGTAGGCGTAAATGGCGTAGGGGACGACGGAGAACCCGCCCATGTCCTCGGCGTAGCGCTCCAGGAGGACGGTCTTGCCGTTTCCGGACGGGCCGTGCATGATCATTGACTTTCCAGAGAAGAGGGCGCGTGCCAGCGAGTCGCTAACGTTGTCATCGAGGACCAGGTCGTGGAGGATGGCATTGATGCGGGCGCGGGTGCTTGTGTCCTGGGGGTGATCGAGAAGGCGCTTGATCACGAAGTTGTATTGCTCCGCGGTGACCGGGGCAGGGCCGGCGTAGCGGCTGCGCTCCAGCGCTTCGGCGACACGGGTCTGGCCGCGCTCCGAGAGCCGGTAGCGGTAGTTGCCGGTGTAGAGGTCGGACTGGCTGAGGATCTCGACCAGCCGCTCTTCGGTCAGTGCGGAAAGCAGTTGCGAGACGATCTCCTGCGAAAGGCCGAGCCGCCGAGTGAGCTGCGACATCGACGGCGTCCCGGAGTAGTGCAGGATCTTGAGTGTGAGGTCGGTCAGGAACGCCTTCGAAAGCCCCACCTCGGAGAACGTGCGAGGCGCCGGCGGCAAGAGGTTGTCGTCGTTTAACGGCTCGTCGCGGTCCGTGACCGCCGCAATCGTCTTGGTGATGAACGCGGACATGGAGTCGGTGGGCCTGCCGGCGTCCGTCGATGGTGGCGCGGGCGGGGCTGCGTCGCGGCTGAAGAACGACGGGACGGTCTCGGTTTGCTGGGAAGATCCTTCGGACTCTGCTGTTTCAGTCTCGCCGGGGCCGTTGAAAGTACCGAAGAGACCTTCAGAGAAATCGCGGTCGCGTTCCATGGTGTACCTCGTGCAACTGAATCTGGGCCCGCTCGGGCTCGGGCCTCTGCAAGGTAGACGCAGCCGATTCACCAGCCGTTACCTTTGCGAGTTTCTGGTGGCGGATTGTAACAACGCTCACAAAGTCTTGACCGTGGCACCCGGGAGTGGTTTTATTTGAAGTACTGTTATCTATCGCTTCCTATGTTGTTCATAGATTTAATCATTCATTAGATGGAAATCCCCCCAGTCGTCATCGACCGCTTGCCGCTATACGCGCGGGCGCTCGCCGCGCTGGAGTCGCAGGGGCGCGAGGTCGTCAGCTCGCAAGAACTGGGGCACCAGTTGAACGTGACACCGGCGCAGATCCGCAAAGACCTGAGCTACTTCGGGCGCTTCGGCAAGCAGGGTCGCGGCTACAACGTGCGCAAGCTGCTGGACGAGTTGCGGCGCATCCTCGGTCTCAATCGGCAGTGGCGGATGGCGTTGGTCGGCATTGGGCGGCTGGGACGCGCGATCCTTGGCTACGAAGGGTTCGGGCCGCAGGGGTTCCGCATCGTGGAAGCGTTCGATTCGGACAGCTCGATGATCGGCAAGGAGTTCGCCGGCGTCAAAGTGCATGACACGGCAGACCTGGAGAAGTTCCTCGACGAGGGGTCCGTTGATATCGGTGTCGTCGCCGTGCCGGCGGAGATGGCGCAGGACGTGATCGACCGCCTGGTGAAGTGTGGCGTGAATGCGATTCTCAACTACGCGCCGGTCGCGGCTCACGTTCCGCGAGGCGTCCAGATTAAGCGCATCGACCCGGTGTTATCGCTGCAGGGGATGACGTACTACCTTAAAGCGCGCGCGGGTACGGCGAAGTAGCGGCAGCCTGACGCCGAAACCAAACGGGAGGTTCTGGTGCCGAAACATCATATCGAGATTAGCCTTCCCACAAAGCCTCTTAAGAACGTCGATACCACGATCAGTGTCTGGAGCGATGGTGAGAAGCTGGGCGAGTTGCGTGTCTCTAGGGGCACTTTGGACTGGAAATCGGCGCGCAGGAAAACTGCGAAAAGCATCTCCTGGGAGCGCCTGGCGGCTCTGCTCGACCGGGAGTAGCCTCGCCTAGGCTACCGCCGGCCTAGAGCGAAACCAGCCACTCGCCCTCGGCAGGCATGGAGCGCTTAATCAGCTCCAGGTGGTCGAGCGCGATGCCGGCGCCCATGGCGACGCATTCCATCGGGCTGTCCGCGACGTAGCAGGGGATGCCGATCTCCTCGGTGATCAGCCGGTCAAGATTGCGCAGCATCGCCGTGCCGCCGGAGATTACGATCCCGCGGTCGACGACGTCCGAGGAAAGCTCCGGCGGCGTTCGCTCCAGAACGGAGCGGATGGCGCCCAGGATCGATCCGAGCGAGTCCTGGATGGCGTTGGTCACGTCGCTCGAAGAGACGGTGATCGTGCGCGGGAGGCCGGTGATCTGGTCGCGGCCGCGGACCTGGTAAGTCATCTCTACGTCGAGCGGCAGGGCGGAGCCGATGGCGATCTTCAGTTCCTCCGCTGTGCGGTCGCCGACGACGAGGTTATGGCGGCGTTTCACATAACCGGCGATGGCGTCGTCGAGCCGGTCGCCCGCGACGCGCACGGACTCGCTGACGACGATTCCGTACATCGAGATGACGGCTGCCTCAGTGCGTCCGCCGCCGATGTCGACGATCATGTGGCCATGCGGCACGTTCACCGGAATGCGCGCGCCGATCGCGGCGGCCAGTGGCTCAGGTATGAGGTGCGCCGGGCGTCGGGCCCCGGCTGCCTCGGCCGCGTCCTGGACGGCCCGCTGCTCGACGCCGGTGACGCCGGCCGGCACGCAGATCATCACCTCTGGCCGCACGAAGGAGAAGCGCCCGACGACTTTGGCGATGAAGTAGCGGAGCATCGCTTCGGTCGTCACGTAGTCCGCGATCACACCCTCGCGCATGGGGCGGATCACCTGGATGGCGCCGGGCGTGCGACCCAGCATGTCGCGTGCCTCGCGGCCAACCGCGACGATGCTGTTGTCGCGCTGGGCAACGGCGACCACAGCGGGCTCGTTGATCACGATGCCGCGGCCCTTCAGGTATACCAGGACGTTGGCCGTACCCAGGTCAACGCCGATCCTTTTACCGAACATCAGACCCTTTCGATATCGGCTCCCAGGGCTCGCAGCTTGTCATCGATTCGTTCGTATCCGCGGTCAACATGGTAGATGTCGCTGACCTCCGTGCGTCCCGCGGCAGCGAGCCCGGCCAGGACGAACGCAGCACCCGCTCGCACGTCAAGCGCGCGCAGAGAAGAGCCCGTCAGGGGCGTAGGCCCGCTAATGATAGCAACGGTCGTCCCCGTCGTCACTATTTCGGCTCCCATCTTGCGCAGTTCACCGATGTAAAGCAGGCGATTGTCGAAAACGCGCTCGTGGACGTAACTAATGCCGCGGGCCTGGGTGAGCAGCACGGCCATCGGCGCCTGGAGGTCGGTCGGAAAGCCGGGGTAAGGCAGCGCTTGCAAGGTCATCGAGTTGAGGCTGCCGGAGCGCCGGGCCCGAAAACTGTCCGCGCCTTCGTCGACTTCGATGCCGGCCTGGCGCAGCTTGTAGATGACCGAAGTCAGGTGTTCGAGGTTGACGCCGCGCACTTCCACTTCGCCGTTCGTGATCGCGCCGGCGATGGCGAAGGTGCCGGCCTCGAGGCGGTCCGGGATGATCCGGCAGCGCACGGGCCGAAGCTTCTCGACGCCTTCGATTGTCACCGTATGCGTGCCACCGCCGCGGATCCGAGCGCCCATCTGATTCAGCATCTCAGAGAGGCTCTGGACTTCCGGCTCCGATGCCGCGTTGACGATCGTCGTTGTGCCCCTGGCCAGCGTTGCCGCCATCATCGTGTTCTGGGTGCCGAGGACGCTGGGGTAGTCGGCGAAGAACGCCGAGCCCCGCAACTCCTTGGCGCTGGCATGGAACGTGTCGGCGTCGATGCCGGTCTCGGCGCCGAGCCTGCGGAAGCCTTCGAGGTGCACCTCGATGGGGCGCTGGCCGATTACGTCGCCCCCTGGGGGTGGGCAGGACGCCTCACCGAAGCGGCCAAGCAGCGCGCCCATCACGAGGAAGCTGCCGCGCAAGGATCCGACGAGCTCGCGGTCCGGGCAGGTCTTGTTCACCCCGGCGCCGTTGATGCGGAGCGTGTGCGGCTCCGCCCACTCGACGGTTGCGCCCAGGCTGCGCAGGACGAGCGCCATCTGTTCGACGTCGTCGATCTCGGGGGCGTTTTCCAGGATGCAGTCGTCGGTGACCAGCAGGCAAGCAGCCATGGCGCCGAGGGTGGCGTTCTTGGAGCCGCCGACTGCGACATCGCCGCGCAGGGGGCGTCCGCCCTGGATGACGAGCGTCTGGCCCCTGGCGTGGAGGGTCATGCGGGCCGACCCGTCCGGAATGCGCGCGTCGTCAGGACCCCGGCGGGGGCGGCGTCCGGCGGCCCTCCCTGCGGGTCCGGCGCCGCTCCACAGCCTTGATGCGGAGCAGAGCGCGTTGGAGAGCAGCCTGCGCCTCGATCATGTGCTCGCGACTGCTGCGATCTTCGAGCGAACGTTCAGCGCGGCGGCGGGCTTCTTCGGCGCGCGCCTCGTCGATCTCTTCGGTGCGCTCGGCGGCGTCGGCGAGGATCGTCACGCGGTCATCGCGCACTTCCAGGAAGCCGCCGGTGATCGCCATGTCGACCTCCTTGCCGCCCTTGACGATACGCATGATGCCGGGCTTGATCATCGTGAGCAGGGGCGCGTGCTGCGGCAGCACTGTCAACTCGCCCTCGCTGCCCGGCGCAACGACTTCGTCGACGCCGTCTTCGGCGAAGACGTCTCGCTCAGCTGTGACGATGTGGACGCTAAGAGGCATGGGCTGCCCCCCGAACCCGAACCCGGCCCCGACAAAACCTAGAACTTAGAACCGAGAACCGGCACAGTTCGGCGCCGGAGGGTTCTGGGTTCTCGGTTCTGGGTTCGGGCCTGGCCATCACGATCCTCATTCTCCACATCATTGTATTGTAGCCCGCCTACGCCGCCTTCGGCTCCGCGGCCATCTTCTCCGCCGCTTCTGTCGCTTCTTCGATGGTACCGACCATGTAAAACGCCTGCTCAGGCAGGTGGTCGTGCTTGCCGTCCAGGATCTCGAGGAAGCCGCGTACCGTCTCTTTGACCGGGACGTAGCGGCCGGGGCGGCCCGTGTAGACCTCGGCGACGAACATCGGCTGGGTGAGGAAGCGCTGGATCTTGCGGGCTCGCGCCACGGCCACCTTGTCGTCGTCCGAAAGCTCTTCGACGCCCAGGATGGCGATGATGTCCTGCAAGTCCTTGTACCGCTGGAGCACGGCCTGCACGCCACGCGCCGCGCGGTAGTGATCGTCGCCGACGAGGCGCGGGTCGAGGATGCGGGAGAACGACGACAGCGGGTCGACGGCCGGATAGAGCGCCTGCTCGACGAGCGCGCGGTCAAGCGAGATGACGGCGTCCAGGTGGCCGAACGTGGTCACGATGCCGGGGTCGGTATAGTCATCGGCCGGCACGTAAATCGCCTGGAACGACGTTATCGAGCCGCGCTTGGTGGAGGTGATGCGCTCTTCCAGCGCGCCCATGTCCGTGGCCAGCGTCGGCTGATAACCGACGGCGGAAGGCATGCGGCCGAGGAGCGCCGACACCTCCATGTTGGCGAGGATGTACCGGTAAACGTTGTCGATGAAGATGAGCACGTCCTGGCCCATCGTGTCGCGGAAGTACTCGGCCATGGTAACGCCCGTGAGCGCGATGCGGGCACGGACGCCGGGGGGTTCGTTCATCTGGCCGAAGACGAGCGCCGTCTTCTCGATGACGCCCGACTCCTTCATCTCGTTCCACATGTCGTTGCCCTCGCGGGAACGCTCGCCCACGCCAGCGAAGACGGAGTAGCCGCCGTGCTCCGTGGCGATGTTGCGAATCAGCTCCTGGATGATGACGGTCTTGCCGGTTCCCGCGCCGCCGTATGCGCCGACCTTTCCGCCCTTGGTAAACGGCGCTACCAGGTCGAGCACCTTGACGCCGGTCTCGAGAATGTTGGGGGAGGTCTCACGCTCCTCCAGGGTCGGCGCCGGGCGGTGGATCGGCCAGTGATCGTCAGACTTGACCTCGCCGAGGTTGTCGATCGGCTGGCCCAGCACGTTGAAGAGGCGGCCGAGGCAGGGCTCGCCGACGGGGATGATAATCGGCGCGCCGCTGTCCGTTGCCGCCGTTCCGCGCGCGAGGCCGTCCGTGGTGTCCATCGCCAGGGCGCGCACCCAGTTGTTGCCCAGGTGCTGCTGGACCTCAGCGACCAGCTTCCCGTCGCCCCCGATGGCTATCTCGATGGCGTTGTATATCTCCGGCAGCTCTCCCGCCGCGAACTCGACGTCCACGACGGTGCCAATGACCTGCACGACCTGTCCTTTGCTGCCCTTTGGCATCTCCGAGCCTCCTAATCCGACTTTCGCTGGCCGTCGTAGCTGCAGGTGTTCAGACCTGCCAGGCAGACGCTAAGGTCTGCAGCAACGTCTACCCGGCCAAATCTTATCTGTGTCCAATCCGTGTTCATCTGTGGCTCGTCCATAATCGTCACCCCGACATCGCCTCCACGCCGCCGACGATGTCCAGCAGCTCGCTGGTAATCGCTTCCTGCCGGGCCTTGTTGTAGACCAGCGTCAAGTCCCGCATCAGCTCGTTGGCGTTGTCAGTGGCGTTGCGCATCGCCACCATGCGGGCCGACTGCTCGCTGGCGGTCGCCTCGAGGATCGCGCCGTAGACCTGCCGCTCGATGTAGCGAGGCAGAAGCTCGGCGAGGACGGCCTCACGGCTTGGCTCGTAGATGTAGTCCACACCGGCGGCCGCAGGTTTCTCGGTCTGTGTTGGCGCTTCGATCGGCAGTAGCTTGAAGAGCGTTGGCCGCTGCGTCACGGTGTTAACGAACTCCGCGAAGATCAGGTAGACCTCGTCGGCCGCGCTGCTGAGGAAGTCTCCGATGGCGATCTGGGCGATCGGACGCACGTCCACGTAGGCCGGGTAGTCGCCCAGGTCAAGGAACTCCGCGACCACCTGCTGACCCGCACGACGCATGAAGTCGCGGCCTTTGCGGCCGATGGCGATGACGCGCACCGGCTTCCCCTGGTCGAGCACGAACTGCCCGGCGCGCCGGCTGAGGTTGGAGACGAGGCTGCCGGAGAGTCCGCGGTTGGGGGTTACGAAGATCAGCTCGACGTTTCGGATCTCCGGGCGCTCCTCGAAGAGCGGGTTGCGGTCCTCCGGGTCGATCAGCCCTAGCGTCTCGGCCAGGTTGGCCAGCACCCAGCGCAACCGCTCGGCGTAAGGCCGCGCGGCGAGGGCGTTGAGCTGTGCGCGGCGCATTTTGGACGCGGCCACAAGCTCCATCGCGCGTGTGATCTTGGCCGCGCTCTGGATCGAGCGGATGCGCCTGCGGATGATGCGAAGCTGTCCAGCTGCCATGAGGTGTCCCTACCAGGCTCCCGTCTGCTTGAACGATTCGATGGCGCGCTTGAGGTCGGCCTCGGTGGCGTCGTCGAGGACGCCGGTGCTGTCGATCGCCTTAAGAATCTCGGGTTGCGCGGCCTCCATGTAGCGGAGGAAGGCATCCTCAAAGTCGCGGACTTTGGCCGGCTCGATGTCGTTCGTGTGGCCGTTCACGACGGCGTAGAGGATCGCGACCTCCTGGCCGGGCGGGACCGGCTTGTACTGCGGCTGCTTGAGGATCTCTACCAGGCGCTGGCCCAGCTCGATCTGGCGGCGCGTGGCGTTGTCCAGCTCGGCGGTGCCGAACTGTGCGAAGGCCTGCAGCTCGCGGTACTGCGCGAGGCCGAGGCGGAGGCCGCCGGCGACTTTGCGCATCGCCTTCGTCTGCGCAGCGCCGCCCACTCGCGAGACTGAGAGACCGGCGTTGACGGCGGGCCGGATGCCGGAGGCGAAGAGGTCAGACTCCAGGTAGATCTGGCCGTCTGTAATCGAAATGACGTTTGTTGGCACGTAGGCGGAGCCATCGCCGGCCTGCGTCTCGATGATCGGCAGCGCGGTGAGGGAGCCGCCGCCGTACTCCGGCGAAAGACGCGCCGCGCGCTCCAGCAAACGGCTGTGCAGGTAGAAGACGTCTCCGGGGTAGGCCTCGCGGCCGGGAGGGCGTCGCAGCAGCAGGGAGATCTGGCGGTAGGCCCAGGCGTGCTTCGAGAGGTCATCGTAAACGATGAGGCAGTCATTACCCTGAGCCATGAACTCTTCGCCCATTGAGCAGCCGGCGTAGGGTGCGATGTACTGGAGGGCGGCCGGGTCGGCGGCGTTGGCAGCCACGACAATCGTGTGGTCCATGGCGCCGTTCTCTTCCAGGATGCCGATGACCTGGGCGATCTTTGAGGCCTGCTGGCCGATGCCCACGTAGATGCAGATCACGCCGGTGGTTTTTTGCGCGATGATCGCGTCCAGGCAGATCGCCGTCTTGCCGGTGAAGCGGTCGCCGATGACCAGCTCGCGCTGGCCGCGGCCGATCGCCGTCATCGCGTCGATAGCCTTGATTCCGGTGTGCAGCGACTGGTTGACGGCCTGCCGCTCGGCGACGCCAGGTGCAATCTTCTCGACAGGGCGTGAGGACGTGGACGCGACGGGGCCCTTGCCGTCAAGCGGCTGGCCCAGCGGGTCGACGACGCGGCCGATCAGGCCATCGCCGACGGGCACCTCGATGATGCGGCCGGTGGTGCGGACCTCGTCGCCTTCCTTGATGCCAGTGTAGTCGCCCATGACGATCGCGCCGACGGTGTCCTCCTCGAGGTTCAGCGCAAGGCCGATGACCGTGTGCACGCCGCCGGTCTGGTCCTTCGTGCGGAACTCCAGCAGCTCCGAGTACTTGCAGTTGCGCAGGCCGTAGATGCGCGCGATACCGTCGCCCGACTCAACGACGCTGCCGACGTCCACGGCCGTGACCGCGCCGCCGAACTGTTCGATCTGCTGTTTGATTATCGATGCGATTTCGTCTGGTCGTACTGCCATCAGCGACCTCCCCGGTCCTACTTCTCCGTGGTTTCCATTTCATGCAGCCAGGCCTTTATCTGCCCGGCGTGTTCTTTGTAGTGCGTGTACGTGTCGCCGATGTAGAAGTCGGCGACGGTGTGTCCGCGGAAAGGCGCGTCCAGCGTCTCATCGCTCGCGCCTTCCAGCGCCTGCCGCGCGGCTTCGTGCGCCTTCAGCCACTCCCCGCGAATCTCAGTGTAGGGCTTATCCTTTCGTACCTGCGATTCGCGCTCGTTCCAATCGTCAACCCAGGTCTCACCTTCGCCCCAGACAAGGCCTTCGAAGCTGCCGGCGTTCGATGCCCGCAGCGTCGCGGCCCCGCGGTCTGCCCAGAAGGCGATGTGGCCGACGATGTCCTTAACGGACCACTCCTCGACGACGCCCGGCTGCGCGATCTCTTCGTCCGGCACGGATTCGATCACAGAGCGAAGCTCGGCCCAATGCCGTTCGAGCTCGCGGGTCGCTTCGGCCTTCGATACTTTGGTCGCCATCGTCAGCTCCGGGCCCCTGCCAGCCGTTGCTTGAGGGCGACCAGGCGGCTGCGGGTGCTGCCATCGATCAGGCGGTCACCGATGCGGACGATCAGGCCGCCAAGGATGCTCTCGTCAACCTCGGCCTGGACGATGACGGTGCCGCCGGTAAGCTCCTCGAGCTTCTTTTGCACAGCGGCGAGCTCGTCCTGGTTCAGCGGCACGGCGCTGGTCACCATGGCGTGCGAGATACCATTGGCCCGGTCGAGGATCTCCTCGTAGGCTTGCGCGATCTGCGGGCCCAGCGCTGTGCGGCCGCGACGGAGAAGCAGCCGAGCTAGGTTGAGGACCTCCGGCTCGAGTCCCTCCAGCGACTTCTCGACGAGCTGCCGCTTGTTCTCTGCTGACGTGCTGCTGCTCGCGAAGACGCGCTCAGCGGCCGGATCTCCGAAGAGCGCGGCGATGCTCTGCAGCCCGTCACGCCAGGCGTCTTCCTGCTTCGCCTCGTGGGCGATCAGGTATGCCGCCTCTGCGTAGCGCCGGGCTGCGGGTTCGGGGATCATCAGTTGTTCGAAGCTCCATCACCGGGGCGCGGCGCTTCCGCCAGCACCTGTTCGATAAGGTCGTGCTGGGCGGTGCGATCAAGGCTGCGGCGGATCACCTTCTCGGCGGCCGTGATCGTGAGATCGGCGAATTCGCGGCGCAGTTCCGAAATAGCGCTGTCGCGCTCGAGCCGGATCTCACCGCGGGCGCGCTCAATGATCTGCTCGGCCTCCACGCGCGCCTGCTGGCGGCCTTCCTCGGCCATGCGTGCCGAAGTCTGCTGCGCCTGCGCGATCAACGCTTGCGCCTCTTGCCGGGCGCGCTGCATTTCGGCGCTGACGTCCTGCTCGGTTTCGGCGAGGCGCTTCTTGGCGTCTTCCGATGCCTGCAAGCCTTCCTCGATCCGCTTGCGGCGCTCGTCCAGGATGCGCAACAACGGCTTGTAGAGGAACAGCCGGAAGACGATCAGCAGCAGCGTGAAGTTGATCAGCTGCGCGATGAGCGCGGGCAAGTTGAAGCCGAGAGCGCCGATTCCAAGAATCACCGGTTGCATATCGTTACATCCATTTCATACGCCTGAAGCGGATCGTTCTCTAGAATACGAAGCCGATCATGGCGGCGATGACGAACGCGTAAATCCCGATAGCTTCGGCGAACGCCAGGCCCAGGATCATGTTTGTTTGGATGACCGGCTGCGCTTCCGGGTTGCGGCCGAGGGAGTCGAGTGCACGGCCGACCAGGTTGCCGATGGCCATCGCCGGGCCGAACGCGCCGAGACCCATGGCCAGCCCGGCACCGATATCCTTCATGCCCTTATCAGTGATGTTGAAGCTGGTGCCACTGTTCTGCGTGGTCTGCGCGAGATGTTGCATCGCATGCACGGCCGGCGGCACTACAGCGAGTAGCAAGTCCATTTATGGATCCTCCTTGTGAAACCCTTGGCTGGATGATTTGCTTTTCACTTTTTTCTTTTCTAAGCGGCGAGCTCGATCGGCTCTGTCTCGGAGACAGCGTGGCCGGGCGATTCGTGTGCGTGCTCGCCGTGGGAGATCGCCATCATGCCGAAGATCACCGTTAACGTCGCGAAGATGAACGCTTGGATTATCCCGACAAATAGCTCGAACGCATAGAAGATAATACCGACGAAGAGGGGTGCCATGAACGTGAACATGAGGATCACAATTTCGCCGGCGATCATGTTGCCGAAAAGACGTGCGCTGAAGCTCAAGAGCCGGACGAGCTCCGAAACCAGTTCCAGGAAGCCGACGAAGGCGTCGATGAATCCTTCGAAGAACTTGGCCGGGCTCAGGCTGAAGATCCCGCTCAGCATCCCTCGTAGGCGGATGAAGTTCCGCCCGTAGCCCAGGACCCCCGCGGCGGCTATGCCCCACGACTCGACGGCGATGGCTGAGATTATCGCCAGCGCCGCCGTTGTGTTGAGGTCTGTGTTGGGGCCGCGCAGGTAGGGTGAGAGATCGCCCACAACCTTCCCTTGCCCGCGGGCGGTGTTAGCCTGGTCGGTTGCATTTGCGTCGCCCGCATCGATCGAGTCGGAACTCAGGTGCCCGAGCCCGGAAAGGCCTGCGTAGTCGACCTTCAACCCGGCGATGGACGTAGAGTGCATAACAAAGCCGCTATCTCCCGGCTCCACTTTGCCGATGACGTTAAAGATAGGTAGCAGCGAGAGCCAGTTGGCGGCCAAGATGAAGAAGAAGATCGTCGCAACAACAGGGAAAAATTTGCGCCCGTTCTTTTCGCCGGCAATGCTGACGACAAGGCCGTAGAATCCTTCGACGATCGCCTCGATGACGTTCTGCACGCCCTTCGGCACTAGCTCCCAGCGGCGCGTGCTCAAGAAGACGACCACGATCAGAAGCGCGGTCACGATCCATGACGTGATCATCGTGTTCGTGATGCCGACCGGGCCGGCCGTGGTGATCTCCTCCGCCTTGATCGAGATGTGCGGTGTCGGCCCGCGGAGAAAGATGAAGCCGAGTACGAACGCCGCAAGGAAGGGAGCGAGGACTAACGTGCGGCGGCTAAACATCCCCGTCCTTATTCCTAGTCCGCGTCGTTATCACTTGCATCAGGAGCTTGTATCCCCCGTAGAAGGCGGTTGCCAGTCCAACAAAAAGCCCCGCCAGGGTCAGCACCGGCTTTGTGTTAAGCCAGCTGTCGGCGAGTGCGCCCCCGACGATACCACCCGCGATGCAGATGGCCAAGTACCAGCCGAGTCCGGCCATCTGGACCGCCTGCGGAAACCGGGCCATAAACGGCTGCTTGTCGGTCACGCGGGCTCCCTCTCCGGGCGATTGAGAAGAATATCACAATCGATTGTTAGCGTCCATTAGTCGGCAGCAGCGGCCTTTTTCTGGAAGGCCGGGCATGCGTGCGCAATCATACAGGGTGCGAGGCGTGAGGGTGTCAGAAATTACTAGGGCGCACGCGGCGCGCGCATAACGCCAACTCCGGAGTCGCTGTCGGGTCGGTAGGCGCGGGCTGCTACTTCTTCCCGAAGTCCTCCAGGTCGAGCCCTTCGATCAGGTCGCGGAATGGTGTCAGCCGTTCGAGCTCTTCGTCGGAGACCTCGCCGGTCTGCTCGATCGGCTGCGTGCCGCCGGTGACCGCGTCCAGCGCTCCCTCTTCGTCCAGCTTGACGCCGGCCTTCTCTAGCACCGACTCGTCGGCGAAGATCGGCACCTGGGCGCGGACGGCGAGGGCGATGGCATCGCTCGGCCGCGAATCGATTTCGACGGAGCGGCCGTCTACCTGGAGCATGATGCGCGCGAAGAAAGTGTCGTTCGAGAGGTCGTTGACGACGACGTACTCAACGGTGGCGCCGAGCTGGCCGATGGCGTCGCGCAGGAGGTCATGCGTCAGCGGACGCGCGACCTGGACGTCCTGGAGGCGAACGGCGATGGCGTCGGCCTCGGCCGGGCCGATCCAGATGGGCAGGTAGCGATCTGAGTCCTTCTCTCTCAAGATAACCACGCGCTGGTAGTTCATGAGGCTGACTCTTATGCTTTCGATGGTCATTTCGACCAAACCGCCCACCTCCTAGCAATTCGAGTCTAAGGCCGCAAATTCCCGCACGTCAATTAAGTGCAACGCTTAATGACTAAGTGCCGACGCCCTGGGGCATTCGCTCCTCCACCGGATCGGGTGCGTCTTCCACCTCCATCGCCCGGCTGAGCGCCGCCATTCCGCCGATAATCGCCGCCACGATCAGCAGCACGACCGTCACGTTCAGGATGTCGGTGATGGCGCCGATCAGAAGCAGTGGCACCAGTGAAATGAAGTTCGCCGAGACGACCTGCGTCGCGAAGATGCGGCCGCGCATCTCCGGCGGCGCGCGCTCGTGGAGAACGGTCTGCGCAGGGGCGTTCAGCAGTGCGTAGAAGAACCCCATCGGCCCGGCGAAGCACATCACCAGCGCCTGCAGCAGCGATACCCGCAGGAAGCGGCTGGGGTCCAGCGCGTGCGGAGCGCTCTCCCAAACGTCTGCGATCGGTTTGACAAGCGCCAGCAGGACGAGGCAAGCGGCGATCCCGGCGAGGCCGATCACGACGACGCGGTTTTTGTTCTTGCGCGCGAAATACGGGAGAAAGCGCAGGCCCACCAGCGCGCCGATGCCCGTCGGAGCGAAGACCAGGGCGGCGCTGTCCGCCGGGACGTGAATTACGTCTCGCATGTAGCGCGGGATCAGGATCGCGAAGAGAAGGACGAGGGTGCTGCTGATGATAAGTTGCGCCAGCGCCATTACGGAGCGGCGGTCGCCGGTGAGGGCCCTCCAGCTTTCCCGGAACTCGGTTGGGATGCTGGCGAAGATCGCGCGCTGTGGAGGCTTTACGTCGGATCGCTCGTGCGTAACGGAGACACGAGCGGCGGCGACGGCGGCGAGCCCAAACATCGTGGCGCCAAGAATGAACATGCCGTCAGGGCCACTGCTCTTCAGCACGATCGGCGCGATGAAGACGATGCCGAGCAGCTGCGCCCCGGTCAGCGTGAAATTGTAGAGGCTGTTGGCCTGGACCAGCCTGTCACGTCGCACGACGGACGGCACCAACGCCACCACCGCAGGGTTGAAGAAGAGGCTGGCGGTGGCGATGCCTGTGCTGATCGCGTAGATCACCCACTCGTTGTCATGGAAGAAGAAGAGCAGCACGCAGGCGCCGGCGCGGAGGACGTTTGTCAGCACCAGGATCGGGCCTTTGTTGACGCGGTCGAGGATGACGCCGACGGCGAAGCCCAGCGGGATCGAGGGCAGGATGAAACTGAGAATCAGGAAACTGGTGTGGATCGAAGAGTTGGTGATGCCGAGGATGATGACCAGCAGGCTGAAGAGGAGCGCGTTCTGCGCTGTTTGGGAGAGGCCCTGGCTGAGCCAGAGGCTGAAGAACCGGCCATCGGTCAGCAGCGCGCGCGAGCGGACGACGGAGCGGACGTCCGGCTGGTCGAAGATCATCTCAGGTCTCAGCGCTGGCCTCCGATGTCCCCCGGGAGAGGAACGTCTTCACGCGCTTCTCGAAGACGCTGCGGTCCAGTAGCACGCGTCGCTTGCAGCCGAGACAACGGATGCCGATATCGGCCCCCAGTCGCACCACTTCCCAATCGTAACCCCCGCAGGCATGCGGCTTCCTGAGGCGAACGACGTCGCCCAAAAAGACCTCGAGTACCACTGGTTACCCTCGTGCCAGCGCTGCCTCGCGCATCACGTTGATGCGATTGCGCAAGCGCTGCGCTTCCTTGCGGGCCGCTGCGGCGTAGTCATCACCGCGGGAGGCGTACGTGACGCCGCGAGAGGCGTTGATCAAGAAACCGCCGCCGTTGGCGTCGATTGCGGCGTGAGTGGCCGCCTCCAGCGCGCCCTGCTGGGCCCCGACGCCGGGCACAAGGATCACCTGGTCCGGGCAGATCTCACGCACGCGCTCAATCTGTTCGGGCCAGGTCGCCCCGGCCACCAGCGCCACGTTGCCGCGCTCGTTCCAGTCTCTCGCCCGCTCGGCGACCGCTTCGAATAGAGGCTTGCCGCCTGCCAACTCGAGGTCCTGCACGTCGGCCGCGCCGGGGTTAGAGCTGCGGCACCAGATGAAGACGCCGCGGTCGGCATATGCCGTGAACGGCTCGACGGCGTCGCGGCCGCCGTACGGG
>DAINDD010000050.1:0-3808 GCA_036732045.1 Chloroflexota bacterium | reverse complement strand
CCGTACGGGTTGACGGTGCACGCGTCAAACTTGTAGACGTCGAAGATCGCCCGTGCGTAGAAGCGGGCCGTGTTGCCGATGTCGCCGCGCTTGGCATCGGCGATGATCGGTATGTGCTTCGGAATCGCGCGCAACGACTCGAGCATCGTCTGCATGCCGCTCATGCCCAGCGCTTCGAAGAAGGCGAGGTTCGGCTTGTAGGCGCAGACGAGGTCTTTGGTCTCCTCAATGATGTCGGTGAAGAAGGAAGGCAGGTGCGGGTGGGCCATCAGCTCCGGGTCGGGGTCGAGGCCGATGCAGAGGAAGCTGTTGTTAATCTGTTGGGCGGCCTGCAGCTTTTCGACGAACATGGACGGCGATGCTCCTGCTCCAGGCGCGCGCTGGTCGATGGGCTCGGGACGTCTGCCGGGGTTATCTAACGTGTCCAAACCGCCTTCCCCGGCATGATATAAGAGGAACGGGGCGGAGGGAAGAGGTAGGGCCGGGTGGAAGGTGGAAGAAGGAAGAGGGACGAAGGAACTAGCCGAGTGCGCATTGACGTCGCCATCCTGCCCGGCCAGCGCTTTGATGCGAGCGCGTCCGTTTGCGTCGTCGTCGACGTACTGCGGGCATCTTCTAGCATCGTAACGTTGCTGGAGCGCGGGTGCGAGGCGGTCGTCGCAGCGACAGACATCGAGGAGGCGCGGAAGCTACATCGCGTTCGCCCGGACTACCTGCTCTGCGGCGAGGCGGACGGTCTGCCGCCGGAAGGGTTCGACTACGGCAACTCGCCGGTCGAGTTCTCGCGCCTGGAGCTGGCTGGCAAGTCGGCCGTCCTCGCGACTTCCAACGGGACGCGCGTACTGGCGGCGTTGGCGGCCGAGTCGCCGTCGGTCCTCGTCGGCTGCCTGCTGAACCGCACGGCTGTAGCCCGGGCCGCCCTGGCCATTGCGGCTGCGCGCGGACTGGACGTCGCGGTCGTCTGCTCGGCGGCGTACGGCGGGTCGGTGTTCGTGCTGGAGGACGCTCTCGGCGCAGGAGCGATCGTTGACGCGGCGCTGACGATCGATCCTGGCCTCATCGCCGGTGACGCCGCCCGTTTCGCCCGTGACGCATTCGCGACGGCGCGGGTCCGCATCGGCGAGGCGGTGCGCTCGGCCTACCACGCGCAGGAGCTGGTAGACGCCGGCCTCGGCGCGGACGTCGCCTACTGCGGCCAGCTCGACACCTCGACGGTCGCGCCGCTGCTGGAGCGGGGAGAGGGCGGCGTTCTGGCGCTGCTCGCGTACCCGCGGTGACCTGCGCGAGCTGCCTGCTCGGAGGGCGGCCGATGCTCCGGTTGCCGCGAATTAAGCGGATGCTATACTTACGCGCGGTGATTAATTTCACATACGGATAAGCGCTTGAACACGGCCCTTTTTCAATAGCTCAACCAGACCCGCCAGCAGGAGGCCCCTATGCCCCATATCGTCTGCCTGGTCAAACAGGTGCCAGACCCAGAGACCCCGGCGTCCCAGTTCAAGGTGGACGAGGCGGCGAAGAAGGTCATCCCGGCACCGGGGATCCAGCCGACGCGGAGTCAGTTCGACACGATCGGCGTCGAGGCCGCGCTGCGCATTAAGGACAAGCTCCCCGACACGATTATCACCGTCATCAGCCTCGGGCCCGACTCGTTTCGCGATAGCATCAAACACTGCCTGGCGATGGGCGCCGACGAAGGCGTTCACGTCAACGACCCGGCCGTTAACGACGGCGACCACTGGCAGACCGCCGAAGTGCTGGCCGCGGCGATCCAGAAGCTCGGCGCGTTCGACCTGATCATCGCCGGGCGCCAGGCCGTCGACTGGGACATGGGCGTCGTCGGCTCGACCATCGCCGAGATCCTGAACGTCCCCGTTGTCACGATCGCCAAGGAAATCCAGCTGGACAACGGCAAGGTAACCGTGGAGCGCGTCTTGCTGGACGGCTTCGAGACGGTTGAAGCGACGGCGCCGGCCGTGGTCACCGTCTCCAACGAGCTGGGTGAGCCGCGCTATCCGCAGCTGCGCCAGATCATGATGGCTGCCAAGAAAGAAGTGAAGCCGTGGACTCTGGCCGACCTCGGCATCGCCGCACCCCCAGCACGCGTCACGCTGGAAGCGCTTTTCGTTCCCGAGACGAAGGTCGAGACGGAGGTCATCGAAGGCGAGACGGCGCAAGAGAAGGCGCAAAAGCTGGCTCAGCGTCTTCACGAGGCCAAGCTGATCTGATTGCACGTCGCGCGGTGGGTCAGGGGCTCCAGCCTGACCCAGTCAAGACTGGGGCCTTGACCTACACCTGGATCGACGAAGGAGATGCGAAATGGCTAACGGAGTACTGGTTTTCGCTGAGGCGACGGAGGACGGCAAGCTCAACCCCCTCACGGCCGAGCTTTGCGGCGCCGCGACCAAGCTGGGCGGTCCGGTCACGGTCGCGCTTCTTGGCTCCGGCGTGCAGGGACTCGCCGAGCAGGCTGGCTCGTACGGCGCGCAGAAGGTGATCGTCGTCGACGACGCCGTGCTGTCGCCGTACCTGGGCGATGCGTACTTGCCGGTAGCTGAACGCATCGCCCGCGAAGTCGACCCGGCGATCATTCTGCTCGGCCAGACGATGATGGGCCGCGACCTCGCGCCGCGGTTGGCCCAGCGCCTGGGCACCGCCGTCGCCATGGACTGCATGTCGCTCGAGATGAGCGGCGACAAGCTGGCCGTCGAGCGGCCCTGCTATGGCGGCAGCGCCCGCGCCCGCTACACCATCAACATGATGCCCCAGATGGCTACTGTCCGCGTCAAGGCGCTGGAGCCCGCCGCCGCCGGCGCCTCGAGCGGTGAAGTGGTCACCCAGCCAGCCGGGATTGACGCCGCCTCCCTACGCACGAAGATCCTCGACCGCCGTAAGGAGAAGTCCGAAGGCGTGCGCCTGGAGGACGCGAAGGTCGTCGTCAGTGGCGGCCGCGGGCTCGGAGGTCCGGAGGGTTTCCAGCCGCTGGAGGACCTTGCCGGCGTGTTAGGCGGTGCGGTCGGCGCGAGCCGGGCCGTCTGCGATCTGGGCTGGTGCCCAGTTGCCTGGCAGGTCGGGCTCACCGGCAAAGTGGTCACGCCTGATCTCTATATCGCGGTCGGCATCTCGGGGGCGAGCCAGCACATGGCCGGCATCTCGTCGGTCAAGAACATCGCCTCGATCAATAAGGACGCCGACGCGCCGATCTTCAAGGCTTCGCGCTGGGCCGTGGTCACGGACTGGAAAGAGTTCGTGCCAGCCTTCATCGAAGAAGTGAAGAAGATCAAAGCGGCGTAACTGGCGTCGATTGCCTGGCGCAGCATGCTGCGTTCCTACGGCGTCGCACATGCCCATCACCATTCGCCCGGCGACGCTTGACGACGAGCAGGCCGTGCTCGATCTGATCGAGCAACTGTTCGACCCGCCGGGAGGCCGTCCGCCGGAGTACTCCCGAGAGCGCGGCCGCACCGGCTTCCGCTGGGCCGTCTCTGAACCGCACGCCGATGTGCTGCTGGTGCTGGACGGCAAAGATCTCGTGGGGCTGTCCTCGGTCTATCAGGACATACAGTCGATCCGGTTTGGGCCTCGCTGCTGGCTACAGGACCTCGTGGTGCGAGACGATCGGCGTGGCCAGGGCATCGGTGGTCAGCTTCTACAAGCGTCAGCCTCGTGGGCGCGCGGGCGCGGCAGCACGCACCTGGAGCTGGCGTCAGGGGCGGCGCGCTTAGACGCGCACCGCTTCTACGCATCGCAAGGGATGATGCAGTCGATGAACTTCACGCTCTGGCTGGGCTGACGCCCGATGCTTCCT
>DAINDD010000049.1:0-22156 GCA_036732045.1 Chloroflexota bacterium | reverse complement strand
CGCGGTGGTCTCTTTGTCGCTAGACCTCTGTTACACCACTTCCTGGGACTCTACTGAGACCACCCGGCTCTTGCACGAGATTTCCACATGCCGTAAGATTCGCTCTGGATTAGCACTCAGCCATCTCGAGTGCTAAATACGCTCATCACAAACCATCCTGAAGGAGGATCCCCAGCGTGCCAACCGCAACCAAAAAACGAGCCCCTGCCAAGCGCAGCGCCCAAAGGAGCCCCAAGGGCGCCCCCAGCAAGAGCCGCCAGGTCGTTCCGCTGGGCGACCGCGTCGTTGTCAAGCAGACCCGCCAGGACGAAGTCCGCGCCAGCGGCCTCGTCATTCCAGACACGGCGCGTGAGAAGCCCCAGCTAGGAGTCGTCATCGCCGTCGGCCCCGGCCGTCTCGATGACAACGGCAAGCGCATCCCAATCGACCTCAAGAACGGCGACCGCGTGCTCTACGCCAAGTACAGCGGCCAGGACGTCCCCCGCGGCGTCTTCGGCGACGAGGACGACTACATGATCCTCAAGGACACCGACGTCCTCGCCAAGCTCGTCTAGGCGCCAGCGTAGGGACGTCCCGGCCGGACGTCCCTACCCACGGCTGTAAACGAACCACAGATCGCATTACCGGAGGGAACCGCTCATGCCTGCAAAACAACTGCTGTTCGACGAGGAGGCCCGGCACAAGCTCAAGGCCGGCGTTGACGCCCTGGCCGACGCCGTCAAGGTCACCCTCGGCCCGCGCGGCCGCAACGTCATCCTCGAAAAGAAGTTCGGCCCACCCAGCATCGTCGACGACGGCGTCTCCGTAGCCAAGGAGATCGAGCTGCGCGACCCCTTCGAAAACCTCGGCGCCCAGCTGGCCCGCGAAGTCGCGTCGAAGACCAACGACGTCGCCGGCGACGGCACCACAACCGCCACCGTGCTGGCCCAGGCCATTGTCCGCGAAGGGATGCGCATGGTCGCCGCCGGCGCCAACCCGATGGCCCTCAAACGCGGCCTCGAGATCGCCGTTGAGCGCGTCAAGGCCGAAGTGCGCCGAATCGCCACGCCGGTCGCCGGCAAGGAGCAGATCGCCCAGGTCGCCAACATCTCCGGGCACGACCCCGAGATCGGCGACACCATCGCTGACGTCATGGAGAAGGTCGGCAAAGACGGCGTCATCACCGTCGAAGAATCGAAGGGCATCCGCTCCGAGACCGAGTTCGTCGAAGGGATGCAACTCGACCGCGGCTACTCCTCCCCGTACTTCGTCACCAACTCCGACCGCATGGAGGCCGTACTCGACGACCCCTACATCCTGATCACCGACAAAAAGATCTCCGCGATCCAGGATCTCCTGCCCGTCCTCGAGCGCGTGCTGCAGGCGACGAAGAACATCGTGATCATCGCCGACGACGTTGATGGCGAGGCGCTGGCCACGCTCGTCGTCAACAAGCTGCGCGGGACGGTCAACGCTCTCGCCGTCAAGGCCCCCTCGTTCGGCGACCGGCGCAAGGCGATCCTCGAGGACATCGCCATCCTCACCGGCGGCACCTTCATCACCGAGGACACCGGCAGCAAGCTGGAGAACACCCAGATCACCGACCTCGGCCGCGCCCGCCGCATCGTCTCCACCAAAGAAGACACCGTCATCATCGAGGGCCACGGCTCCGACCAGGCGATCCAGGCGCGCATCAAGCAGATTAAGGCGCAGGCTGAGGACGCCGCTTCCGAGTTCGACCGCGAGAAGCTGCAGGAGCGGCTGGCCAAGCTGGCCGGCGGCGTCGCCGTGATCAAGGTCGGCGCGGCTACCGAGGTCGAGCTCAAGGAGCGCAAGCTGCGCGTCGAAGACGCCCTCTCGGCCACCCGCGCGGCCGTTGAAGAAGGGATCGTGCCGGGCGGTGGCGTCGCCCTGATCCGCGCCCAGAAGGCACTCGACAAGATCAAAGGGCTGACTGACGACGAGCAGATGGGCGTCCAGATCATTCGCAAGGCGCTGGAAGCCCCCCTCTGGACGATTGCCGAGAACGCCGGCCAGGAAGGCCCCGTCATCGTCGAGGCCGTGCGCGCCAGCAAGAGCGCCACCTACGGCTACGACGCCGCCACCGGCGAGTTCGGTGACATGCTCCAGAAGGGCATCATCGACCCGGCCAAGGTCACCCGCACCGCCCTTGAGAACGCCGCTTCGATTGCCGCATTAGTGCTGACGACGGAGTCGCTGGTGACGGAGATTCCGCAGGACACCCCATCGATGCCGGGCCCGCCCCCGATGCCGGATTACTAAAACCGAGAACGTAGTCTTGCGGGGGCGTCCTCCAAACGGTGGACGCCCCCGCTTTCTCTTCTAGCTAAGATCGACCCTGTCGATCAAGCCTGGGTCCATCCGTGCATCTGCGTAAGCTGGGGCTTCTCCTACGCCTCGACCGATATATCGCCGAAATTGAGCAGCGAAAGCTTGACGCCCTTGCGCGGGCTGCGAAAGACGACGCGGACATCCTGGTTGGGATCTCGGCGCACCTCGGTGAGCGGCTGATCACCGTCGTAGAGTTCCCAGCTGAAGTGAATCACGCGTTCGTCTCGTATCGCCTCGACTACCTGCACCCGGGCCTTCTCCTTCTCGTCGTCGGGCCAGCGCTCGACGTGATCGACTTCCGGCTGGCTCATCCCGCTCTGCACCATCTCGTTGCGCAGCCACCCTGGTAGGTGTCCGACGGCTCCGTGCGGCGCGCTGATGTCGGCGCGATACTTCTGGCGCTTGGCCACGTCGTTGGCCAGGCGTTCGAGACACTGAGTGATGTTCGTATCCCCGCTCTTAATGGCGTTGATAAACGAATGTAGCGTGCTGTAAGCTGGCATATTCCCCTCCCAGGCCCGCCGGTATGGTTGCGGCGGCCTTCCCGCGATTCTACACCAACCTGTCAACCAGGGCTCTACCAGCGAACCTCGTAGAGATGCACAGCGTCCTCAAATCCGCGCGGGGCCGTCTCACCGTGGTCGGCGAAGAGAAAGCGCTTGCCTGCGGTGAGGTCCCGCACCACGCCCGAGACCAGGATCTGTCCCGGCTCGGCCATCTGGCAGATGCGCGCTGCCAGCTGCACGGCCGTCCCAAAGTAGTCGCCGGCCTCCGCCACCGGCTCCCCGGCGTTAAGGCCGACGCGAACCCTGAGCGTGACGTCCGGATGCTTTTCGGTGTAAGCAGCCAGTTGCTGCTGGATGGCGACAGCGCACTCCACCGCCCGGGTAGCCGAAGGGAAGGAGACCATCAGACCGTCGCCGGTGTGCTTGATCTCCGTACCGCCGTGCGCGGTGAGCGCCTCCCGCACGATGTGGTTGTGCGCGTGCACCACTTTCTGGGCAGCGGCATCCCCCAACCGTTGCGTCAGCGCCGTCGAGCCTTCCATGTCCGTGAAGAGAATCGTTACCGATGCCTGGTCTGCCGCTTTCTCCACGTCCCTGGCGGCCGATGCGCCGTCACCCAGAAACTCCGCGATCGCGCCCAGGACGGCCGTCGTGTCCTCCGTGAACCACATCGGCGAACGCCCTTCGAGAAGCACGAGCCGCGAGTCTGGTAACCCCAGCGCCAGTTCCCGGGCCGCCTCCACCTCCCAGTTCGGCAGCCCACGCCGCAGCATGACGAGCGTCGGGCACTTCACCTGGGGGAGCAGGTCCGTGACGTCCCACTCGTACAGCGCCGGCACGGAGAGGCGCAACACCTCGGGGCTCGCGCAATCGCGGTAGAACGCCGCGTAACGCCGTGCCGCGGCACCTGCCGACCAGCCGAGGGCCACGTTGGCGGCCGTCTCCGTGTAGATCACCCAGTCATGGGGGAGCAGCGCCCGCAGCGACCTTATTTCCTCCGACGTGCCTGAGACGCGGGCCCGGCTCGCCCAGCTGCACCACAGCACAAGGTGGGACACCCGCTCGGGATGCCGCGCCGCCCAGGCGACGGCGACCATCCCCATATCGCCCGACGAGAATATCGCGAACCGCTCAAGCTTCAATGCGTCCACGACGGAATCGAGATCGCGCATCTGCGCCTCTAGGCTGTAATCTGCGACGTCCCGGTCAGACAGCCCGAAGCCGCGGGCGTCGTACCTGACCAGCGTATGCCCGGACGCCATCAGCCGCTCGAACCAGCGGCGGCATGCCGGTTCCTCCCACTCCATCTGGACGTGCGTCAACGGCGTCGACGGCATTTGCACGATCGGAGAGCCCTCGCCGTCCTTCCAGAAAGCGATGTGCGCGCCGTCTGAGGCCTTCGTGTAGCGAACCTGCGGAGTCATGGCTAATCTCGCGCCAAGCATACGCTGAGCACGCGGCAGGTCAAGGGTCGTGGGTGAAGGCTCAGGGGAGTTTTACGAGAGATGCTCTCGCCACAGATGCCGCGGGACGGTCGCCGGGCGCTCAGGCCGGCAAGAGCGAGGCGAAACGCTTGTCCGAGCGGTATGGTCCGACCACTGCCAGGTAGCACTTGCGCAGGTCGATGATCTCCCGGGCCACCCGCTGCAAGTCTTCGATCGTCACGGCATCCATCTCGTCCACAATGTCTTCAACCGTACGCACTCTGCCCAGCAGCAGTTCCTGCACGCCGATCCAGCCGCTGACTGCGCGCGAGTCCTCCATCCGCATCAACATGCGGCCCTTGGACAGCTCACGGGCCTTCGTCAGCTCGTCAGTTGCCGGGCCGCGGTCGCGCAGCCGCTCGAGCTCGCTGACGACAACTTTTACTGCTTCGGGCGCCTTCTTCGGGTCGACGCCGGTGTATACGTTGAAGGCGCCGGTGTCCAGGAAGTAATAGGCGTAGCTGCTGACGTCGTAGACCAGGCCGCGCTTTTCCCGCAGCTCCATGAACAGTCGCGACGACATGCCTTCGCCGAGGATCACGGAGAGGAACGACATCGCGTGGCGGTCCGGGTGCCCCAGCGGGATGCCGCGCACGGCCAGCGTAACGTGAGCTTGTTCGGTGGTCTTGTACTGGACGGTGCAGCGCCGGCCGTTCGTGTTGGTCGCGGGGAGCCAGGAGGCCGGGCTGCCGCGGTCCCAGCCGCCGAGCGTTTCAGTAAAGATGCGCACCACCTCTTCGTGGGTGACGTTGCCCGTCACGGCGACGACGGTGTTGTTAGGCGCGTACTGCTCTCCAAGATATTCCAGCATCGTGTCGCGCGTGATCCCCTTTACCGTCTCCGCGCTGCCGGCGACGTCGCGGCCGAGCGGGTTGTCCGGCCAGAGCAGACCGTCAAGCAAGAGGTCTGCGATCTGGGCCGGCGAATCAGCGACCGCCGCCAGCTCCTCGATCACCACCTGGCGCTCCTTCTCGATCTCCGCCGTCTCGATCAGCGGGTGACGGACGAGCTGGCAGAGGACGTCGACCGCGAGCCCCAGGTGCGGCCGCGCGACTTTGATGTAGTACGTCGTGTACTCGCGATCAGTGGCACCGTTGAGGAGGCCGCCAACACCGTCGATCGCCTCGGCAATCTCCTTGGCCGTCCGCCGCTTCTCCGTGCCTTTGAACAGCATGTGCTCCAGGTAATGCGAGACGCCCTCTTCGCCGTCACGCTCGTAACGAGAGCCGGCGCCGACGTAGATCGTCACGGCGACGGAATGGGTGTGCGGCATGGAAGAAGTCAGGATGCGCAGGCCGTTGGGCAAGACAGTGCGCTCGCAGAAGGAGAGACCGTTCGACGCAAGTGATCGCATTTCCATAAAAGTTCGCCTCTGGCCAGAGACAGTAAAGCCCCGAGCAAACGGGGCCTTCCGCGTCTGTGTGCCTGTCCTAAATTTTACGGTTCGGGCGACGCCGAAACAACGGGGAAAGCCTGCGACAAATGTTCTATTCGTCCGCCGGTATTGAGGATATGCCTATGCGCTATCTCTTTTCTTCACGCGCGACAGGTGTGGAAAAGGGGGGGACGCCCATTGACGCATATGTATATCCAGATTCACTATTGCGTGATGCTCCGATGCTCTCTTGCTCCTTTGTTCGGAGCGGCGCGGTGCGGAAGGGCCTACCCCGCCCAGGTCACGTCGCCACAAAGATCGACCGGCTTTGCACGCGCCGTGAAGATTGCGAACTCGCGCTTCGAGTCGCCGATCGTCGTGCCATCGCCGTGGCCGGTCAGAACTTTGGTCTCGTCCGGAAGCGTGAGCAGGCGCGTGGAGATCGACTCCACCGTTTGCTTGAAGTCGTCCGGCGTGCGGGTGCGGCCAGGTCCGCCGGGAAAGAGCGTGTCCCCTGAGAGCAGGTACCGCCCGACCGTGAAGCAGGTGCTGCCGGGCGTGTGCCCGGGAGTATGGATCGCGCGCATGGTGAGTTGTCCGAGCGCGACATCCTGACCGTCTTCCACGGGCTTGTGGATGCGGTTGCCGAGCACGCCGCGCTCCGCTTCGTGCGCCATCACCGGCGCGCCGATCGCCGAGGTCACCAACTCATAGTCCGCCCAGTGATCGCCGTGCGAGTGCGTGAGCAGGATCGCCTTCACAGTCCAGCCGCCATCGCGCGCGGCCGCGACGACCGGGGCGCTTCCCGCCGGCATGTCGACGATCACTGCTTCCTTCGAGTCGTCCTCGGCGATGATGTAGGCGTTGTTACCGAAGGGCCCGAGGTTCCCGAACACCATCACCCGCAGGCTACCTTCCTCGTATGTATGCATGTGTCTGCCCTCCTTCGGGCGGCATGATAGCATAGCGTGCGCCGTGATCTCTGAATCGATTCTCGAAGGCGCATTGGTGCGTCTGCGTCCGATGCAGCCGGGCGACCTGCCGAAGTTCGTGGAGTGGCTCGCCGACCCCGAGGTGCGCCGCTGGCTGGCCAACGTGCAGCAGCCGCCAACGTTGCAGGACGAGATCGACTGGTACGAGAGCACGCGGGAGAACCCGGACAACGTCCTCTGGTCCATCGAAACGCTGGACGGACAGTTGGTCGGCACGATCGAGCTGCGGGTCACTAAGGCCAGCCGCCGCGCCGAGCTGGGCATCGCGATCCAGGACAAGAGCCAGTGGAACAAGGGCTACGGCACCGACGCCGTCAAGCTGGCGCTGGAGTACAGCTTCGACGACCTCGAGCTTAACCGGGTTGAGCTGACGACCGATACCGAGAACGTTCGCGGCCGGCGCTGTTACGAAAAGTGCGGCTTCGTCGAAGAAGGCGTGCTGCGCCAGCACCGCTTCGTCGACGGACGTTTCGGCGACACGATCGCGATGTCGGTCTTGCGCGAAGAATGGCTGCACCGCAATGATCGCGCCTGATAGCACGCTCGAGGGGACACTCGTACGCCTGCGGCCGGTGGAGGAGCGCGACCTGCCGCTGTTCGTGCAGTGGCTGAACGACCCGGACGTGCGGCACTGGCAGGGTCGGTCCGAGCGCGGACCGGAGACGATGGAGACGCAGCGTGAGCGGCTCGAGCACAACCGCAACGACCCGGAGCACTGCGGCTGGCTCATCGAGACGCTGGACGGCAAGCCGCTGGGAAACGTCGGCGTACGCTACGTCGAGAAGCTCCACGGCTCCGCCGAGCTGTACATCTTCATCGGGGACAAGGCCCGCTGGAGCGGCGGGTACGGCACCGACGCCATACGCACGCTCTTGCGTCACGCCTTCGGCGAGCTCGGGCAACGGCGGGTGTACCTGGTCACCGACGCCGACAACGAGCGCGGCATCCGCTGCTACGAGAAGTGCGGCTTCGTGCGCGAGGGCCTGCTTCGCGCGCACCGCGTCCGCTACGGCGAGCCGCTGGACATGGTGATGATGGGTGTGCTGCGCGAGGAGTGGGAGGGCTAGCGTGGAGATAACCGCTCGCATCCATTCGATACCGGCTGAGCAGGCGTTCTACACCGGCCCGCAGTCGCCGAATGTCTTCCTGGTGCGGGACGGCGATGAGGGCGCCCTGATCGACAGCGGCTTCGGCGATGAGAAGTCCGTTCAGACCCGCCTCGACTTCCTGAAGGAGCACCCCGGCGTCCGCCTCAAGCACATCGTTCTCACGCACCACCACTTCGATCACTCCAGCGGCGCCGCCCAGCTACGCACCGCCACCGGCGCCGACGTCAGGCTGCACCCGGACGACCACGACTTCCTGCGCGACTGGCAGAGCGAGGCGCCCCAGGACATCGAGATCCCGGAGGAGATGAAGGAACTGCGCGAGAAGGTCGCCCGCTTCCGCCAACAGGCCGCAGAGGCCGACCCAGTCGTAGCGATCAACGACGGTGACGAGCTTCGCGTCGGCAGCATCACGCTGCGCATCGTGCACACGCCGGGCCACACGCTCGGCTCCGTCTGCATCTACTGCCCGGAGGAGCGCGCGCTCTTCACCGGCGACACCGCGCTCGGCCTCGGCACCGTCGCCATCTCGCCGCCGCCGCACGGGGACATGGGCCTCTACCTGAAGTCGCTGGAACGGCTGAAGACGCTCGATACCGCGATCATGTGTCCCGGCCACGGCATCGCCGTCCACGACGTCGCCGCCAAGCTTGACGAGCTGATCTCGCACCGCACGGAGCGCGAGGCGCAGATCGTCAAACTGATGGCCGCCGGCAAGCGCACGCCGAAAGCGATGCTCGGCGCGATCTACCCGGAGCTGGACAAGCGCATGCACACGGCGGCGGTGCGCCAGATCGAGGCGCACCTGGCCAAGCTGGAGTCGGAGGGCCGCGCCACGCGCTCCGGCGACGAGTGGTCGCCGGAATGACACGGGCCCGCCACTTACCATCTAGGGTTGCCAAACAATGAGCAAGGAGGGCGAAAATGGGCCTGGTGCGAGACTTCAAAGCGTTCCTGATGCGGGGCAACGTCGTCGACCTGGCGGTCGCGGTTGCCGTCGGGGCCGCGTTCCTGGCAGTAGTTACCGCGTTCGTCGATGACCTGATCACCCCGATCATCGCAGCGATGGCCGGCAAGACGGACTTCTCCAGTCTGACGTTCACGGTGAACGACAGTGAGTTCCGTTACGGGTCGTTCCTGAATGCGCTGATCTCGTTCGTGACGATCGCGGCGGCGGTGTTCTTCTTCGTGGTCGTGCCGTACAACGCGTTTCAGACCCGGATGCGCAAGGAACCGCCGCCGGATCCAACGACGCGCAAGTGCCCGGAATGCCTGAGCGAGATCCAGATCGGGGCGACGCGCTCCGCTTTTTGCACGGCGGCCATCGCTCCGGCGTAAGCTGCTCCTGACACCTCACACCTCGCACCTTATAATCGTCTCACGATGCAGAAGACGCGGCTGCCGCTCGCCAAAGTGCTCCCGGTCACGGCCCAGGTCACCGATGCAGGCCATCTGTCCGTCGGCGGCTGTGACCTCGTAGACCTCGCCCGCGAGTGGGACACTCCCCTCTACGTCTTTGACGAGGAGACGCTGCGGGGGCAGTGCCGCGCCTTCGTCAAGGCGTTCCGCTCGCGCTATCCGAACACGGCCGTGGCCTACGCCGCCAAGGCCTACCTTGGCCGGGCGCTGGCCGGTATCGTCGCGCAGGAGGGGCTCGATCTCGACGTCGTCTCCGGCGGCGAGCTAGCGATCGCGCGATCGGTCGGCTTCCCGCCCGAACGCATCCACTTCCACGGCAACAACAAGTCAGAGGAGGAGCTGAACGAGGCGCTGGACTACGGCATCGCCCGCGTCATCATCGACAACTTCCACGAGATGCATCTGCTCAACGGCATCGCGCAGGCCAGGAAGCTGCGGCAGCGCGTGCTCCTGCGGATATCGCCCGGCGTCGATCCGCACACGCATCGCCTGACGACGACCGGCACGACCGACAACAAGTTCGGCATCCCCATCGTCACCGGCCAGGCCGAGCACGCCGTCCGCCAGGTGCTGGAGATGCCCGGTCTCGAGCTGGCCGGGCTGCACCTGCACCTCGGTTCGCCGGTCTTTGAGACGGAGCCGTTCGCCCAGGCGGTGGATGTCGTCTTCGATTTCGCCGCCCGCATGCGCACAGCCTACGGTTTCGAGCTGCGGGAGTTCTCGCCGGGCGGCGGCTTCGCGGTCAACTACACCGCCGACCAGGACGCGCCCTCGCCGGACGACTACGCCGAGGTGATCGTGGCCGGCGTCCGCACGGGCTGTGAGCGCTACGGCATCTCGGACCCGCGCATGTTCATCGAGCCCGGCCGCTCGCTGGTCGCGCGGTCGGCCGTCGCGCTCTATACGGTCGGTTCGGCCAAAGACATCCCGGAGGTGCGGCGCTACGTCTCGGTGGACGGCGGCATGGCCGACAACATTCGCCCTGCGCTCTACGAGTCGAAGTACTCGGCGATCATCGCCAACAAGCCGCTGGAGGAGCGTTCCGAGCGCGTCACGATCGCCGGCAAGTACTGCGAGTCCGGCGACGTCCTCCTCCGCGACGCTGAGTTGCCGCCGCTGGAGCCCGCCGACGTGCTGGTGATGCCGGCGGCCGGGGCCTACAACCTGGCGATGGCCAGCAACTACAACGCCTCGCAGCGCCCGGCCGTCGTCCTCGTCGCCAACGGGGAAGCGAAGCTGATGCGCCGGCGGGAGACATACGAGGACCTGATGCGCGCGGACGTCTGGCCGCTGGAGTAGGGCGAATCTAAGGCTTCGCCGGCCCGTAGCCGTGCAGCCGCACCTGGGCCTGGCACGTCGTCTGCACATTGATGTCGTTCGGCAGCTCGATCAGCACGTCGTCGGTCAGGCCGGTGAAGCGCAGGCCGATGAAGTGCGCCAGCACGGCCGGCGAATTAGGGCATAACAGCCTCGAAAACGCAACCGCGATGGTCACCGTGAGCTGGCCCGGCACCGCGCCGGCAGCCGGAGTCGCAGCGCCGGCCGGCAGGTCGACTGCGTCTTCGTCGACGCAGTTCGCCGGGTCGTACGGACCCTGGGCCGGGCAATCAGTGCCGCGAGTGGAGACGACGCCGAGGTCGCTGCCGGAAGCATCTCTGAAGTGCAGCGCCGGCGGGTTGACGAGTATGCAGTCGAGAGCGCCAACGTTCGTCACGCCGAGCTCGTAGTAGATCGTGCCGGCAGTGCCATCGCTCAGCACAAACGCGCCGTAGAGGTCGACGCTCCGGCAAATCTGGCCTGGAATCCGCACCGGCATCGCCGTCGGCGATGGGGAGCTCGTCGCGGTCGTGCTAGCTAATGGCGTCGGCGTGGCAGAAGATGATGACGAGCCGCCGCAGGCCGCGACAAGCGACAAGGCGGCCGCGACCATCACTCCGGCGAGAAGTCCACGCACCATCTTGCTGATAGCTGAGCGCTGAACGCCGATAGCTGGCCCCTACGTCCGTGGCAGCCCCAACCCGCGGATGGCGCCGATGGTCTTCATCACTTCGCTGGTGCCGCCGGCGATCGTAGCGCTAACGGCGAGCTGGTAGCTGCGCTCCATGCCGCCCTTCATCTTCGCGTACTTGCTCTTCGGGTGCAGCGGGCCGTACATGCCAAGCAGCTCGATACCAGTGGAAGAGAAGCGCTGCGTCAGCTCGGTGGAGTAGAGCTTGGCGATCGTGGCCTCGTAGTTGGGGGCCTTGCCGCCGGCCTGCAGCGAGGCGACGCGGTAAGACAGCGCGGCGGCGATCTCGATTTCGATGTAGATATCGGCCAGGCGGCTGCGGATCTCGGGTTTGTTCTCGATGAATTGCGGGTTCGACTTCGCGAACTCGAGTAGCTCCCCGAGTGCGCGGCGGAGGCGGGCTGAGCCGGCGATGGAGGAGCGCTCGAAGTCGAGGGCGACGGCGAGCATGTACCAGCCCATGTTCTCCTGGCCAACGAGGTAGCGCGCCGGGATGCGCACATCTTCGAAGAAGACCTCGTTGAAGCCGTGGTCGCCAGCCATGTTGATCAGCGGGCGGATGGTGATGCCGGGCGCGTCCATCGGCACGAGGAACATGCTGAGCCCCTTGTGCTTGGGCGCGTCGGGATCAGTGCGAGCGGCGATCCAGCCCCAGTTGGAGCGGTGGGCCCCGGTGGTCCAGATCTTCTGGCCGTTGATCACGTAGTCGTCGCCGTCGCGGACCGCTTTTGTCTGGATGGCGGCAAGGTCGGAGCCGGCGGCGGGCTCGGAGTAGAGTGTGCACCAGGTGTGCTCCAGGCTGGTGATCTTCGGGATGAACTCGGTCTTCTGCTCCTCGGTTCCGTAGAGCATGAGTGAGGGGCCGACCCAGGCGACGCCCATGTTGAAGCCGATGGGGGCGCCGGCGTAGGCCATCTCTTCGTTGTAGACGACCTGCTGCATGACGCTGGCCTCCATGCCGCCGTACTTCTTGGGCCAGGCGATGGCGAGCCAGCCGCGCTCGGCCAGCTTCTTGTTGAAGGCCTTGGCGAACTCGCCCTGGACCTCCACGCCGAGCTCGGACTCGCTATCAAAGTTGTCGTTCCAGCCGGGCTTCAGCTCCTGCTTGAGGAACGTCTGCACCTCTGTGCGGAACGCTTCTTCTTCGTCAGTGAATCGAAAGTCCATCGTGGGCTCCTTCTGCCGTTTTTTCAATCGCGGCCAAGCATGGCACAAAACGCTGCGAATTTCCAGTTCACGTGAGGGTTGGGGGTGCCAGCCCGGCCCGGCCCCCCAGCGCCGAACATGGGAGCAAGGGGCATGAGAGCATCACGCCCAAGGATCATGCGGTTGGCCTGGATGCTCCCTTGCTCAACTGCTCTCCTTGTTCGCCGTGGGAACAGCACCGCTAGACAGATAAGCGCCCCGCGGTTGCACTGGAGTCGATCATCTGCTCCTCCGTGATCTTGCCCGCCCCGCCCCGCCCGACCCCAAAGAGAAGAAGGCATCTGGGGGACACCCCCAGGCCCCCGGCAGAAGGGCTTCGCCCCTCTGCACTCCCCGTTGGAGTAGGTGCTCTATTGCTCGCCGGAGAACCTCGCTACTACACAGTTAGGCGCCCCGCGGCAATTCGCCCCGCCACGTCCCGGAAGACTGCATAGTCCTGCGCCCCGACAACGGCGAACTTCCCGCTGAAGATAACCGTCGGGACGCCGGTCACACCGGCCGCGCCCGCCCAGGCCAGCTGCTCCTCCACCTCCGCAGCGTAACGTCCCCCGGCGAGGGCGACCCTCAGTTCGCCGCCGTCCAGGCCGATCCCGGCGGCGATATCGCACAACACATCGACATCGCCGATGTTGCGCTCCTCCTCGAAGTAGGCGTGGAAAAGCGCGCGGTGGATCTCCCACAGGCGGCCGTGATCTTTCGCGAACTCCGTCGCCTCATGCGCCTTGCGCGTGTTTGGAACCAGCGCCGGCCGCTTCATCTCGATGCCGGCCTCGGCGGCCGTGGCGCGCAGGTTCTCCAGGTAGCCCGGTGGATACACGCGGCCGCGGCTCACTTCCTCGCGCGGGAGGCCTTCCGGCGGAATTCCCGGCCGCAGCTCGAAGGCGCCGACCTCCAGCTCGATGTCGAACTCATCCCGCAGCTTCTCGACCCGCGTCAGCCCGATGAAGCACCACGGGCAGATGTAATCGGACACGATCCGCAGGCGGATCGAAGGTCTCGACGCCGCGCTCACCTCGATGCCGGCGTGGCGCTCTACATCCGCATCGCCTTCAAAGCCAACTGACCACGATTCCATGCGCATATTGTCGCACAGCGGTGGAGCACATCGTCATGCTGAGGAACGAAGCATCGTGGGCCACGTGTTTGATGCCAGGTGCGACGGGGAGAGGCGGAAGGGGGAAGTGGCAGCGAGCCCGTTTTTGCATTTTGCGCGCGTCTTTTGGGTGCATTTTGTTTGGTAATTTCGTGTTTTTGGGATTACGGAGTAATTCCGGAATTAGACATGAACGCGAGGCCGATTTATATCTGCACGGCGAGGATCGCCCTTGGCAGTTGACCGATTATAATTGCAGTTTTGTGCTCCAAAACGGAAGATTATGTTTAGTGAATGTGAGTGCGTCAGATGATGCGTGGTACGAATACTTTGAGGTCTTCGAACGCATCCGCCTGCAACTGCTCGAAGCCCTTTTAGAGGACGTCCCACCGTTGACGTCGCCGCTGCAATCGGGGTCGCCGCGCTCCTGCACACAGCCCGCATCGCGGTCACCGGCCCTGGAGCAAAATCGAGAGCGCGTCGCCCCAGTTTTCGCCGCCGTCGCAGTTGGCGCCCCCCTGGATGACCGGCGTTCCGGCGGACCCGTCTTGGCGTGCGCCACGACCGCCGCCAGAATAAGAAACTCCCCAGCACCGCCGAGATGCGAAACGAGCGAGCAATCTTCAGCCGATATCAGCCCTCGTGGCCCAGCTTGCGGCCGCCGAGGCAGTGCAAGTGAAAGTGGAGGACGGTCTGGTTGGCGTCCGGGCCGCTGTTCGTCGCCAGGCGGAAGCCGCTATCCGCGATGCCCTTTTCGCGGGCGATCTGGGCGGCGACGGTGAACAGACGCCCGCCCAACTCAGCGTCGTCCGGCGTCATCTGAAGGGCGCTGGGCAGATGCTTGTGCGGGACCACCATGAAGTGCACCGGCGCGCGGTGGAACTCGGAGTCCTCGGGCATGTCGATCCGTAGACGAGGTCGTCGTCGTAGAGCTTCTTGACCGCAGGCTTGCCGCGGTCGATCGCGCAGAGAATGCAGCCGTCGTCAGCCACGCTGCCCCGCCATGAAGTATCCGATCCCGTCGAGCCGCGGCGCTTCGATGCCGCGCTGGCTGAGGATGCTAACGATGTGCGCGCGGTGCTCGGTGGCATGGTTGATCGCCTGGACGAGCAGCATGCTGGCCGGCATCACGTACGGCTGGTCGCGATACGTCCCACGGAGAACCCTATCCGCGCTCGAACGGTTGGCGACCGCGATCAGCGCCTCCCCGCTCCTGACCGCGCGTCCCCGCAGCGACTCGAAGCCGGCGAACGGCTCGTCCTCCGCGAGCATCCCTTCGACCTTACCGTTGAACTCGCCGACGTAGCGTCCTTCCGAGGCGAATATGTGAACGAGTGTGTCTCTCACCTGCCCGTAGGTGCCGGGCGCCGTCGCCTGCAGGTCGTCCTCGCTCAGCGCGGCGCAGGCATCGAGCAGGCGCAAGTTCGCCCAGAGATTGTGCTTGAAGACCTCGACGCCGACGCCCGCCACGGCAGGCTAACCCGCCGCTGGATTCGCGCCCCAGAAGCCGATGATGCTCTCCAGGCGCCCGTCGCCCGCCAGCCTGCCCACGTCGATCCCGTCCAGCGGTTGCGGGCCGCCCGTCATCTTCCAGCCGAAACGGATGCGGCCGTGGTGCTCATCGACGCCGCTGGTGAAGGCGAGGGCTGCGCCGGGAAACTGCTGGTGGAACCCGGCGATCACCGCCGCCAGCTGCTCGCGCCCTGCAACGTCCGACATCGGATCAGTGTACGTGCCCGAGTCGGCCCAGCACTTGTCGAGCAGCTTGGTGCGCTTCGCTTCGTCCTTCTCGTTCCAGGCGGCCATATACGCTTCGACGGTCTCTTTCGTTGCCATGGGGGCGTCCTCCTTAGGTGTGGTTGATCATGATAGCATCCGCACGCCTGCGGGCGTATGCTGTAGGCGATTTGAGGGGGTGAAGGAGCGGTCGCCATGCTTCGATTCGGGGGCCAACCGGCGATCGTCGCTGCGTGCGCGCTAATCGGTTCGCTCGCGCCGGCCGGAGTGGCCTACGCGGACACGCCAACACCCAGCCCTCTGGCCGTGCCGGCAGCTCCGTCGAATCTTCGCTGGGACAATGGATTCGGCCCGCCCGGGCTGCATTGGACAAGCCACTCCGCCAATGAGGATGGCTTCCGCCGGCAGAGGATGACCGCCGCCGGCTGGCTCACCATTGCGACCTACCCAGCTGGCGCAACAAGTGGCCAATCTCCTGTCTTCTCTCACGATGACTACTGCGATAACGTCCAGATAGTGCTGGTGGCTTTTGACAGCGCAGGCGAATCAACTCCCTCGAACGCGATCCAGCTACCGCCCCTACCATCGGGCTGCCGCAGTACTGCGACCCCGACCTACATCAACGACTCTGGCCAGGTGGCTGACACACTCACAATCGATCGTGTGTTTGGGTCGCAGGTGATCCGGGTGACAGCCAATGCGCCTGGTTGCGCAGAGCCCGTCATCACAGTTCATCCTCCACCCAACTACGATACCGTCGTTCTCACCTGGCCGGACGCCTGTGTGGACCTGGGCGAGAGCGTCTCGCTGGAAATTGACCTGGTCAGTCCAGACAGCCTTGGACATGCTACATGGTCCCTCCAAGGCGCAACACCATCACCAACGCCCGGACCAACCATCGCACCATCACCAAGACTCGGCCCAACCATCGCACCATCTCCATCGTCCACCGTTACGCCCGCCGCCCTACCGCAGGCCGGTGGCACTCCGGCCAGCAGCCCGGACAGCGGCGCGATTCTCGCGGCCGGTGTCATCCTAATTCTGGGAGGCAGTCTCGCGCTGAAGCGCATAAGATAGGCGACGTGCCGGACCTTGAAGGCAAAGTCGCCATCGTCACCGGCGCCGGGCGTCACAAGGGCATCGGGCGGTACATCGCGCTGGCGCTTGCCCAGCACGGCGCGGATGTCGTCATCACCGGCTCGGGACGGCCACCGGAAAGCTTCCCCCAGGCAGAACGCGATATCGGCTGGCGCGACATAGACTCCGTCGCCGAGGAGATCGGCGGGATGGGCCGCCGAGCGCTGCCGCTCGTCACGAACATGCTCGACGGCGCTGAGTGCGCGAAGCTGGCCGACACCGCGAAGGGAGAATTCGGCCGCATCGACATCCTGGTCAACAACGCCGCCGCCGGGCGCGGGAACGACCGCGTGCCCGTAATCCGCCTGGAAGAGAGCGAGTGGCGACGAGTGCTCGATCTGAACCTCACCGGCACCTTCCTGGTGACAAAGGCAGTAGGGGCGCAGATGGTGGAGCAGGGCGAGGGCGGCCGCATCGTCAACATCAGCTCTATCCTCGGCCGGCAGGGGATGGTCACTTCGTCCGCTTACAGCGCCAGCAAGGCCGGGGTGCTTTTACTCACGCAGGTGCTGGCGCTGGAGATGGCCACGCACAAGATCAACGTCAACGCGGTCTGCCCGGGCCTAATCGGCACGTCACGCATGGACGACGTCACCGCGCCCGGCCCCGTCCGTGACATGGTGATGCGCACGACGCCGCTGGGCCGCGAGGGCTGGCCGGAGGAAGTGGGCGAGCTCGTCGCGTTCTTGTGCGGCGCCGGCGGGGACTACATCACCGGCCAGACGATCAACATCGACGGCGGCCGGGTGATGATGTGAGCGATGGCTGCCGTGGGATCTCCCGCTAACCGCCGCTACCGCTGCGCGCAAGGCGAGATTGAGATCGCCGTGACCAACGCCGAGCAGTGGCACGCCCTGGCGGTCTGCGCCGGTCGGCCGGAGCTGGCGTACGAGGGATCGTGGGAAGCGGTGCGCACCGCGGCGCCCGACGGCCCCACCGCGCGAGTTCTCGAAGAGATGTTCGCCGAAGACACGGCAGACGTCTGGCGCCGGCGGCTGGAGTCGCACGCGGTGCCTTGCCGGGAGATTCGGTAAAGATCGAGGCGTTCAGCCGCTCCAGCCGCTACGATTGTTGAGTGGCGGTCCCGCGACGGCGCGTCTTCTATCCCTTTGTGATCCTCTTGCTCGTGCTGATGTTCCCGGGGTGCTGGGACAGGTCGCAAGCGGACACGTACGTCGACATCGGCGGGTACCGGCTGGCCGCACGCTGCATCGGGCAGGGCTCCCCGACCGTCATCCTGGAATCCGGCCTCGGCTCCAGCTCCGGCTCGTGGAGAGAAGTGCAACCAAGCGTATCCGAGTTCACTCGCGTCTGCTCATACGATCGCGCCGGGCTCGCGCTGAGCGACAATCGGTTGGACCGCACCATCGAAGGCGGCTTCGTCGCCGATGAGCTGCACAAGCTTATCGCCGGCCTGGGCCTGCAACCGCCGTTTGTCCTTGTGGGGGCGTCCATCGGCGGGATCTACACACGCCTCTACGAGGAACGGTACCCCGGCGAGGCCGCCGGCATGGTGTTCGTCGACTCCTCGCACGAAGACCAGTTCGCGCGGTTCGACGCCGAAGCGACGGTGCAACACTTCGCCGACGAAGGCGGCTCCCAGATCGACCTCCGTCCGGTGGTCAACGAATTGCACCAGGCGGAAGGCTTCGGCGACATGCCGGTGATCTCGCTCGACTCGGGGAAGATCGACAATCCGATCTTTCTCGACTTGCGCCGGGATCTGGCCAATCGATCCACCAACTCCATGCTCGTCGTGGCTAACGAGGCCGGCCACGAAATTCAGCATGACCAACCCGGCGTCGTGATCAGATCCATTCACCTCGTCGTCGACTCGGCAAACCACCACTCCCCGATGCCAGCGTGCGCTGGGGCGTTCTCGGGAATCGACGCCACGTGCCTCCCGCTGCCGTAGCCGTCGCTTCCGGCTAGAATAGGCACACCATACGAGAAGCGAGGGCCCCATGGACTACGAACTCACCGACACACACAAGCTGATCCGCGACGCCGCCCGCCGTATCGCCCGCGAAAAGGTCGCCCCTCGCGCCGCTGATCTCGACGAGTCCGGCGTCTACCCGGAGGACATCTTCCAGGTCTTTGCGCAGGCAGGGCTGCTCGGCCTCACGATACCGGAGGCCTACGGCGGCTCCGGGGCCGGCTTCCTGGCGCTGGCGCTGGCCGTCGAAGAGACCGCCAAGCACGACAACGGCTGTTCGCTGATCCTGCTGCTCTCGGCGCTTTCCACCCAGCCGATCAACCTCGGCGGCTCAGAGGAGCAGAAGCACGAATGGCTCTCGAAGTCGGCGACCGGCGCGATCAAGGGCGCCTTCTGCCTGACCGAGCCGAACACAGGCTCCGACGCCCAGGCCCTGGAGTCGCGCGCTGTCCGCGACGGTGACGACTACGTGATCAACGGAGAGAAGATGTACATCTCCGGCGGCAATGTCGCCAACTACGTCTGCTACTTCGCGCAGACCGGCCAGGACGGCGCCGGCATCTCCGCCTTTGTCGTGCCCAGTGATTCGCCCGGCTTCTCCGTCCCGCGCTGTGACCGCAAGATGGGCGTGATCGGCATCCCCACCGCGAACATCGTGCTGCAGGACTGCCGGGTGCCGGCCGGACTCCGCATCGGCGACGAGGGCCGTGGCTTCAAGACGGCGATGCTGACGCTGAATACCTGCCGCCCGGTCGTCGGGGCGCGCGGACTCGGGCTCGCCGAGGGCTGCATCGCGTACGCCACCGACTTCGCGCGCGAGCGGCGGACGTTCGGCGAGCCGCTGGTCAACCACCAGGCGATCCAGCTGATGATGGCCGACGCCGCGATCGGCATCGAGGCCGCCCGGCACCTCGTCTACTACGCCGCCTCGCTCGTCGACCAGGGCAAGTACGACCGCGAGTACGCCCCGCACCTCTCGATCGCCAAGACTTTCGCGACGGAGATGGGCAACCGCGTGGCCTCGGACGCGATCCAGATCCTGGGCGCGCAGGGCTACATGAAGGATCACCCGCTGGCGCGCCACTACCGGGACGCCCGCCAGCTGATGATCGTCGAGGGCACCTCGCAGATCCAGCGCCTGGTGATCGCCCGGGCGATGATCAAGGGCGAGTTGAATTACTGGTAGGTGACGCAATGTGCCTCCGTGGTGCATACTAGTTATGCATATATAGGAGGCATACATGCGCACAACGGTGGACCTTGACGACCAACTGATGGAGGAAGCCTTGTCCATCACTCACGCGGGGACGAAGAAGGCTGTGATCGAACAGGCGCTCCGAGAGTTGGTCAACGCCCACAAGCGAGAGCAGCTGATCGCCCGGATCGGCAGCGGCGACATCGATATGACGCTCGAAGACCTGAAAGCGATGCGCCGGTCGAGAAACTTCGATTAGTGGACTCGGAGTCATTCCTTCTCGACACCTCCTTTTGGATCCCCGTCCTGAGGCGCAATACTCCCCAGGTGATTGGCAACCGGTTCTCGGAGTTGCTCAGGTCAAAGCGCGCGGCGATCAACGAAATAGTCCGACTTGAAGTGCTGGTCGGCTACAAGACTGAAGCGGAACTAAACCGAGTCCGAATCGAGCTAGCAGGACTGCAACTTCTGGAACTCGCCGAGAGTACGTGGCGTTCGGCGGCGAGCCTCAGTCTTCACCTGAGGAGCGTGGGAGTTACCACCACAATCCCCGACTTGCTGATCGCAGCGACCGCCATCGAGAACAACGCCGTTCTCGTTCACATGGACTCGGACTTTGACCGGATCGCTCAGCATTCAGACTTGCTGGTCGAAAGCTTCGTCGGCGTCGCCTGATTTAACAGCGCCGTGATTCGCCGATAATGTTCCGTTAATCCGCAGGCGCGAGGCTGGGAGTCAGAGGTCCAGATGTCCAGCCAGCGGTTGCAACAAATCGACCTGTCGCGCGTCTCTCTACTCGATGCCCATACGTCTGTTCCGCAAGCCTGCCAATCCGAAAGTCGAGATCGACCGCGGGCATTACTTGACGATGGTCTGATCATATTTTAGGATACGCTATGTATTGTGAAATCTGGCGCAATCGCCCGCGATACGCCGGCGACGTCACTCAGGAGTTATTTCGATGAAGAACGCACGCCTTATACTGCTTGCCGCACCGCTGGGCTATCTACTGCTCAGCGGATACCTGCTGGCCAAGATCAGACCGCTGCCCATCGCCTTCATGCCGCCGCAGTCCGGCGCCGGGGAGCGCGAAGCCGCCCTCGCGGCCTAGGCGCCCAGGCCCGGCTGTCTCGCCGGCTCCGTTTGCGCCGGCGTCCCGCGCGGCCCCCAACGATGCGAGAATGTTAGATATCCAGTAGCCGCCATCGCCGACGCCGCTGACACCAACAACGTCGCCCGCGCCCCAACCAGGTCCGCCACGACTCCCACCAGCAGTAGAGGCAGCAGCGACAGCGTATCGCCCAGGGCCGTTTGCACCGCGAAGACACGGCCTTGCGCTTCCAGCGGCGCCTGCTGATTCATCACCACGCGCGCGCCCACGCTGACCAGTGTATAGGCGAATCCCAGCGGGATCGCCAGCAACATGGCGACCGTGATCACAGACGATACACCGACGTCGAACTCCAGGAACCCGAAGCCAAAGTTGAAATTCTGGATGATGAAGTCACGCACGTAGACGACGAGCCCCAGACCCAGCATCCCGACCAGCAGCGTCGCGAAGCCGAAGATGACGACTCGCCAGGCCCCCAGCAGACGAACGCCCAACGGCACAAACACCAGCCCGAGCGCGGCGCCAATCGCGGCCGGCGCGGCGACGAACACTGTGTCCTCCGGCGATATCTGCAGGGCGTCGCGGGTGTATTTCGGCAGCAAGATGATCAGCACGCGCGAAAGCGCAGTCGCCGTCACCAGGTAGACCATGGCCAGATAGGCGCGGCGGTCCTTGCGCAGGATATGGAACCCCTCCCTCGTCGCGGCGATGAACCCCATCGCCTGCGTGCGTTCGCCCGGCAGTGGCCCAAAGCCGGTGGTCAGCCAGCCGATGATGTAGGCCGCGAACAGGAAGAGCCCCGCGCAGACCAGGAAGACGGCCTCCGGCGCGATCAGCCAGATCAAAAGCGGCGCAATCAGCACGATACCGGCAATCTGGCCCAGCACGAGCGTCAACATCATCAGTGAGTTGGCGGCCGAAAGCTGATCGTGCCGGACCAGCGTTGGCACGGCCGCCTGCTCAGCCGGCGAGAAGAGCTGCCCGATCGTAGAGTTCAGCAATACGAGGCCGTAGATGTACCAGAGGTCGCCGTGGTAGTAGAAGAGCGCCGCGGCCACGCCGGCCCGTGTTAGATAACCGAACGTGAGCGAGAAGCGGCGAGGCAGGAAGTCGGCGAGCGTGCCGGCTGGTATTCCGAAGACGATGGCGGGGATCGTAATCGCGACGATCAGCAGCGTGCTGTGGATGCTCGATCCGCTGTGCTTGACGAGCAGAATCAGCAGCGAGTAAAGCAGCGCATTTTGCGCGGTCTGCCCGACCAGCCGCGACTCCAGCAGCCGCCTGAAACGAGCGTTTCGCAGCAAACGAACGTCGTCTTCGAAGTCGATGGTCACAGCGGCCTCAGGTACGCCTCTCGTGGCATCAGATCAATGCTATCACCGCCGCCCTGCGAGTCCGACCTCCAAGCGAGGGACACAACTCCAGGTCTATCCGGGGAGCGGGCGGGGCGACGCCGCGAAGTGCGGATGGCCGAGGCCTCTCCGCCGGGGGCGAGGGAGGGTCTCCTTCCACACTCGGGC
>DAINDD010000048.1:0-22344 GCA_036732045.1 Chloroflexota bacterium | reverse complement strand
TCGGGCGGCGCGTGGCGTTTTAGCGGCATCGGGCGGCGCGATGGGACGGGGAGGTCAGAACGATGAGGACGCGATTGTGCGTGCCGCCAATCGAAAGGTCATTGATGACCTTTTTTTGCCCTCCGACGTGAAGCGCGATTAGGTTTCAATGTCGCTTGAATAGCCTGCGCCTCTTCAACGTAATCAATGTGCTTTACTGAGGGTGTGCGGTACGAGAACTTGGTAAATCCCTGGCAGTTTGTTACTGAGAAGTCACCGACCGCGATGACGTCCATGCCAATTAGCACATCAACACCGCCCATCTCACCCTTGGTAACACGAAGACTCATAAACATGACCTTGTTGGGTAACCAGACGTTGACCAAATAGGTCTCGGCCTGTTGAAGCCCGTGTACACCCTGGACCTGCGTGATGCCAGTGGCCTTTAGGCCGCACTTATCAACCACCGCCTGAGTGATTACGGAATTGGTCGCACCGGTGTCCCACAACGCTTTGAAGTTGTGGGAGGTAGGTGCTGGTGTCCCCTGAATGGGATTCCACGCGTCGGAAATGCCGCAATCAGATGTCAGGGCGTTGAGCAGACCGCCTTGGGCGGTAACCGTCAGAGCTTGGAAGTCCTGTTGAGCTACGAGAATGCTACCCTGGAATGAAATGTCTGAGTGTAGTCTTGGTCGCCCTTGGACACTTTCTGGACTAGAAACGTACCTAGCTGCTCGGCCTTCTGAGTTTCGGTGACAGCGCTGAGCTCATCGTCATACGCGCCCAGAACCTGGCCGTTCTTGATGACAACGACCTTCCCCTCATACTTCTTTACCAGCTCGTCTTGATGGTCAAGATAGTATTGGAACTCGGTTTTTAGGGGCGTGTCTGTCATGACTTCATTATAGCGCTGCGGTCGTGGCTAGTGACCGGCCGGAGTTGGATGCGACCAAAGCCAAGGCATCGTAACACACTACACAGGCGGGGCGGCGGGCCCTCCGCGGCGGGCAAGCAGGATGAGCGGGGAGAGGGTCAGGGCTGGGGCGTGACCCACAGGTAGGCGGGAACAAGGCGTTGGCGACGGCGCAGCGAGCCGGGGCCCCCGTTGAACTGTCAAGTATTCCTTTACAGTTGGGCCGCTCCAGGGCCGGGCATGCAGTCTCCGAGGCGGCGCGAGACTTCGGCGATGACGTTGGCGCCCTTCGACGCCGATGGAGACGAACGCGTACGGCGTCAGATGCTGGTGGCGGATACGGTACGCGGGCTTTGCTCCGGCACGGGCTTCTTGTTCGCCGGCCGGGGCGAGTTTATGGCGAAGTGGTTCGAGGACCCGGTCCGCACGTTCGAGGTGAATTGGCGGAACAGGCGGCGCTCGACTCGCGCGAGCGTGATTTACGTCATAAGAGGCGCCCCCGAGTGTGGGATACTTACCGCATGGAACTGCGAATGCAGTACGCGACGACGCGGGATGGGACTCGCATCGCGTTTGGAACGGCGGGCAGCGGCCCATGGCTGGTCCGCGTGCCGAGCCTGCCGTTTAGCCACTCGCAGCTGGAGTGGCAGCAGGGCAGCGACTTCTTCGACCACCTGGCGGCGAACTGGAGCGTGGTGCAGTACGACCCGCGCGGGGTGGGCCTATCCGATCGCGACCCCCCCGACCTATCGCTGGAGGCGCGTATCAGCGACCTCGAGGCGGTCGTGGACAAGCTCGGGATCGAGACGTTCGCGCTGCACGGCGTCGGCTGGAGCGGTCCGGTCGTCGTTACGTATACGATCCGGAACCCGGAGCGGGTAAGCCACCTGATCCTCGATGACGCACAGATGCGAATCGAGGACTTCATGGCCATCCCGCAGATCCGCGCCCTCGAGCAGTTGAGCGGGGACTGGGACTCGTTCCTGGATTTCCTCGTCTTCAGCATGTACGGCACCGGCCGCGATCAGTCGGGGCCGATCATCCAGTACCTCAAGGCCTGCGTTTCGCAACGGGGCGCCCAGCGAATCTTTGCCGCTGTACGCGGCGATGACGCCGTCAGCCTGCTTCCGCAAATTAAGGCGCCGACACTGATCGTCCAGCATGGCGGCGCCCGTCAGAACGCGGTTGGCGTAGGGTATCAGATTGAAGGCGCGCGCGAAATGGCGGCCAGCATCCCCAACGCCCGCCTGGTGATCCTGAGCGGCGGTGTGCAGGACGATACAGGCCGCATCTTCCACGAGATAGCGGACTTGCTGGACACCGATGCCACTGCCCCGCACAAGCACACCGATGCCAGGCAGCCGTCCGGCGGCGTGCGGGCGATCCTCTTCACCGACGTTGTCGAGCACACCGAAATGATGCGAAGGCTCGGCGACGAAAAGGGCCGCGAGGTCCTGCGCGATCACGAGCGCATCACCCGCGACGTGCTGAAGACGCACGCCGGCGACGAAGTGAAGACGATGGGCGACGGATTCCTGGCTTCGTTCGGCTCCGTAGCGAAATCTGTGGAGGCCGCGATCGCGCTCCAGCGTGCATTCGCGGAGCGCAACCAGTCGGCCGCCGAACCGATCCACGTGCGGGTCGGGCTGAACGCGGGCGAGCCGATCGAGGAGGACGGCGACCTGTTCGGCTCGACGATCATCCTGGCGGCGCGGATTGCGGGGGCGGCGGAGAGCGGCGAGATACTGGCCTCGATGGCGGTGCGGGAGCTTAGCGCGGGCAAGCCGTTTTTGTTCGCGGACCGCGGCGACCGTGCGCTGCGCGGGTTCGAGGACCCGGTGCGCATGTTCGAGGTCAACTGGCGCGGCTGATCAGTGGACAACGGCTAGGGCGTAACTGTTCGTCCGCCGGACATCATGCCGATGGTCAACGAGATTTTCGGCAAGTAGCGCTTCTAAGAGGGCATTAGCGCGCGGACTGCGGCTTCCATCGCGGCGTTGGCCTCCGGGATAGACGTGCCCTCCGGGAAGCTGATCGGCTTGCCGATGCGGACGAAGACGGGCGCGGGCTGCGAGCTTGGTGAGCCGGGCGGCAGGATGTCGCTGGCGCCCCTGATGTAGATCGGCAGCACGGGGAGGCGCTGGCCGAGGGCGAGGATGGCCGGGCCGCCGTGGAACGGCATCAGCTCGCCGGTGCGGGAGCGCTTCCCCTCCGGGAAGATGAGCAGCGACCAGCCTTCGTGCAGCAGCCACTGGGAGTAGGCCAGCGCCTCGCGGCCGCCGCCGCGGGTGATCGGAAAGGCGTTGTAGCGGAGCGAGTGAAGCATGCCCTTGATGCGCTCCCTGTACATGCGGTCAGCGGCGGCGACGACGGCAGTGCGGTCCCAGATCTTGCGCGGGAGCGAGTGCAGGACGATGACGGTGTCGAAGTGGCTGGTGTGGTTGGCGATGATGAGCAGCGGACCCTCAAGCTCGGCGAGGTTTTCCTGGCCCTCGATCGTCATCGGGCGGCAGTAGGCGCGGACGTGCTTCTCGACGTCCCAGCGGCGGAGGAGGTTACGGTAGGCGCGGGCCCACCAACTGAGGGCCCAGCGGTGCGGCTGGACTTCGACGAGGTCAGCTTTTGTTCGGCGTTCGGCGGGGCTGACAGCATCGTGCTGCACTATTGCCCTCCATCTGCCCATGGCATTGGTGTACGAAGTATACAGGCGGGGCGGGGGATTTCAAGCAAGTGGAGCGTGGCCGGACTCTAACTCTTCTGTATCAGGTTGGCCCTCACCCCCTCCCCTCTCCCGCTTCGCGGGCGAGGGGCGATCGGTTGGCATGGGTTGTGGGAGTCTGGTGTGTAGGGCGCGGCCCAGCCCCCGGCCCTTCGACTGTCCGCTGCGGCGGACCCTCAGGACAGGCTCCGGGCTGCGGCCTTCTGCACTGGCCCGGTGCGAAGACGCTATTGGACTTCGGCGACGTCTGAAGAGGCCGGTCACCACTCCGCCCGGCCCCTCCCCTGAGGGGGAAAGGGAATCTGGGGGACACCCCCAGGCCCCCGGCAGAGGAGGGCTCCGCCCCCTCTGCACTCCCCCGGGGGTGCCACTCGGGCGATCATGATGACCATCTCGCCGCCCCGCCCCAAAGGGGAGAAGGGGAATCTGGGGACACCCCCGGCCCTTCCACTGTCCGCTGCGGCGGACGCTCAGGACAGCTCCGGGCTGCACCTCTGCACTTCCCCGTTTGAAGCGCACCTTGTGCGCTTCACAGTTGAGACGCGTTCTCGATGGCGCAGAGTCCCTCGCCCCCTCCCTCTCCCGCTCCTCGGGCGAAGGGCGACCTGTGGGTACGGGTGGCGGGCGTCTGGTGTGTACGGACGCGGATACCTGAGAGCTGACGCCGCCACCTCACACGTCGCAACTGGCCACGTCACGCCTCGTCCTCGACCCCAGACGCTTGACCGGCGACCCTCAAATGTGGGAAACAATAACGCAGCTTCCGTCTGCCTGAGTGACCGCCCAGTTACCACCGGCAGAGCGACGAAAATTGATTGGAGGAACCCCCCTGTGAGTGAAGTTCGATTTGACGGACGCGTGGCGATTGTGACCGGCGCCGGCGGAGGCCTCGGGCGCGCGCATGCGATGCTGCTGGCCTCACGCGGCGCGAAGGTCGTGGTGAACGACCTCGGCGGTTCGCGCGACGGGACTGGCGCCGGGAAGAACATGGCTGACCACGTCGTGGACGAGATCAAGGCCGCCGGCGGTGAGGCCGTCGCCGACTACAACGGTGTCGACACCTACCAGGGCGGCGAAGCGATCGTCAAGACGGCGCTCGATGCCTGGGGCAAGATCGACATCGTGATCGCCAACGCGGGCATCCTCCGCGACCGCGCATTCCACAACCTGACGGAAGAGGACTGGGACAAGATCTACGCCGTGCACGTCAAGGGATCGTTCGACGTGATCCAGCCGGCGTTCCGCGTCATGCGGCAGAACAACTACGGTCGCATCATTGTGACGACGTCCAACGCAGGCCTATACGGGAACTTCGGCCAGGCGAACTACTCCTCGGCGAAGACGGCGCTGCTCGGATTCGCGAGCACGCTGGAGCTGGAAGGCGCCAAGCACAACATCAAGGCGAATGTGATCGCGCCGGTCGCGGCCTCGCGCCTGACGGAGGACGTGATGCCGCCGCCTGTCCTCGAGAAACTGAAGCCGGAGTACGTCTCGCCGGTCGTCGCCTACTTGTGCTCGGAAGAGTGCGAGGAGTCGGGCAACATCTTCACGGCGGGCGGCGGCTACGTCGGCCGGGCGGTGATCGTCGAGAGCAAGGGCGTGTTCCTGCCAGAGCCGACGATCGAGGGTGTGCGGGACAACCTGGCGAAGATCAAGGACATGACCGGCGCGGAGGAGTTCAGCAACGCCTTCGACGAGGTGTCGAAGCGGCTGACCCCGCACCTGATGCCGGCGGCGAAGTGATGGCGGACCGCAAGCAGCTCGGCCCCGACGTCGTCGGCCTGGAGCTGGCGGCGACGCAGTTCTCATACGAAGAGCGGGACGTCATGCTCTACGCGCTCGGCATCGGCGCCAAGGAGCTCGAGTTCATCTTCGAACGCGGGCTAAAGACGATTCCGACGTTCGCGGTGATCCCGGCATTCCCGGCGCTGATGGGACTCTCGGCCGCGGTCGAGATCAACCCGGTGATGATCCTCCACGGCGAGCAGGGATTTCGCATCAACAAGCAGATCCCGGCCAGCGGCACGCTGACAACCAGTGGCAAGGTGGCCGGCGTCTACGACAAAGGCAAAGGCGCGCTGGTCACGATCGAAAGCACAACGAAGGACGCCGGCGGCGAGACGGTCTTCACGAACACATCGGGCATCTTCATTCGCGGCTCCGGCGGTTTCGGCGGCGAGCGCGGGCCCGAGGCGGGCAACCCCGCACCGCAGCGCGGCCCCGACCGCACCGTGGAGATGCAGACGCTGGACATCCAGGCGGCGATCTACCGGCTCTCCGGCGACCGCAACCCGCTGCACATCGACCCGGCCTTCGCCAAGATGGCGGGCTACGACCGGCCGATCCTGCACGGCCTCTGTACGTTTGGGCACGTCGGCCGCGCCGTCCTCGCCGAGTACTGCGGCAACGACCCGGCTCGCATGGCCGGCATGTCGGTGCGCTTCTCCGGCGTCGTCTATCCGGGCGACACGATCATCACCGACATGTGGGACGAGGGCAGCGGCAAGATCGTCGTCCAGGCCAGGACGCAGGACGGGCGGGTCGTGATCAGCAACGCGGCGGTCGAGGTGAAGCCGGCGTAGCGATGCTCCTCTCGCTGACGACGGACGTCGGCAATGCGGTCGGCATCCTGACGGCCGTGATCATGATCGGCTGCGTGGTTACCGGCGTGGTCGTGCTGAGCGTGTGGGGCATCAGGCGGCTGCTAGGCACGCGGCGCTAGCCTGGCGGATAGCTGAGTGTTGAAAGACGGACGGCGGACAGCTGATAGCTCCCCGATATGCTTACTTGGTTGAATCCGCATAGCGTGCGGGCATAGCATAGAGACGCGGGGTTGGCAGCGCTGAACGCTTGAGGAAGGCGCACGGCGCTGATCTCCGCCCCGGACAAGCGTTGTTGCCCCCACCAGCCAAGGAGTGTTCATGCGCGTTGTCGTCGGAGCCGACCACAGGGGATTCGAAATGAAGGATGCCCTGGGGGCTGCGTTGCGCGACGATGGCCACGACGTTATCGACGTCGGCACAAACGGCCGTGAACCCGTCGATTACCCCGATATCGCGGTCAAGCTCGGCGCGGCGATCCAGGACGGCAGCGCGGAACGCGGCGTGTTCGTCTGTGGCAGCGGTGTCGGCGCCTGCATCGCGGCGAACAAGCTGCGAGGCGTGCGGGCGGCGCTCACGCATGACACCTACTCCGCGCACCAGGGCGTCGAGCACGACGATATGAACGTGGTCTGCTTCGGCTCGCGGGGGATCGGCGACGCGCTGGCGCTGGAGATCGTGCGCGCGTTTCTAGGTGCCACATTCGTCTCGAACGAGCGCTACGAGCGACGGCTGCGGAAGGTGAATGCGCTGGACCAGGGGGAGCCGGCCGAGCAGGCGGCGCGGAAGGGCTAGAAGGAGCGGTAAATGGCGAATCCACTGAAACAATTGGCCAAGTACGGCCAGAGCGTCTGGTACGACAACCTGAACCGAGAGCTGGTGGACAGCAGCTCGCTGCAGCGACTGGTGGACAAGGACAACGTCACCGGCGGCACGTCCAACCCCTCGATCTTCGAGAAGGCGGTGGGTTCCGGGAACGCCTACGACGCGCAGATCCACGATCTGGTCGATCAGGACAAATCGGTGGCGGAGATATACGACGCGCTGACAGTGAAGGATGTCCAGCTCTCCTGTGACATCTTCCGCCCGATCTATGATTCGACGAAGGCCAGCGACGGATACGCCTCGCTGGAGGTGTCGCCAACGATTGCCTACGACACGCAGCTCACGACTCGCGACGCCAAGCGGCTCTTCGCGGCGCTGGGCAGGGCCAACGCGATGATCAAGATACCGGGCACCCCGGCCGGCCTTCCCGCCATCGAGGAGTGCCTCACCGAAGGCGTCAACATCAACATCACGCTGCTCTTCGGGGTCGAGAATTACGAGCAGGTAGCCAAGGCCTACGTTCGCGCGCTGGAGAAGCGGCAGCAGGCAGGACGCCCGATCGACCGCATCGCGTCCGTCGCCAGCTTCTTCGTGAGCCGCGTGGACTCCATGGTCGACGCGCAACTCGAGGAGAAGATTAAGACGGCCGGCAGCGAGGCCGAGCGCGAGAAGCTGCGCGGACTGCTGGGCAAAGCCGGCGTCGCCAACGCCAGGATCGCCTACGCCAAGTTCAAGGAGATCTTCAGCGGTGACAGGTGGAAGGCGCTGGCGGCGGCCGGTGCTCGTGTGCAACGCTGCCTCTGGGCGAGCACGAGCACCAAGAACCCGGCCTACCGCGACGTCATCTACGTCGAGGAACTGATCGGGAGGAACACGATCAACACGATGCCGCAGTCCACGCTTGACGCCTTCCGCGACCACGGCGTGGTGCGCAAGTCGCTGGAGGAGAACCTGGACGAGGCATTCGCCCATATCCACCGCCTCCGTGACGCAGGGATCGACTTCTTCGCCGTCACGGAAGAGTTGCAGACGCAGGGCGTCAAGCTGTTCTCGGACGCGTTCACGAAGGCGAGTCACACGGTGAAGGAGAAGCGCGAGAAGATCCGGGCGGAGAAGCAGCACGGCGTGGGGGCGGCGGCGGTTAGCGACTGATGTCCGTGCTGGAGTCGCTGCGGGAGCAGAACTTCCTCGAGAGGCTGCGGGACCGTGACGCCTCGCTGTGGAGCGATGAGCCGGCAGAACAGACGGTGATCTCCAACCGGCTCGGCTGGCTGGACGTGCACCGCCAGATGCTGGATCGGCTGGACGAGCTGCGAGACTTCGCCGAGTGGGTGCGTGAGAACGAATTCCGCTGGGCAGTGTTGCTGGGCATGGGTGGCAGCTCGCTGGCGCCGGAGGTGTTGCAGCGCACGTTCGGTTCAAAGGCCGGCTACCCTGAGCTGATCGTGCTGGACACGACCGACCCCGAATCGATCCTACGCGTGGAGAACCGCATCAACGTCGTCTCGACACTGTTCATCGTCTCGAGCAAATCAGGCACCACGATCGAGACAGCATCGCTGCACCGTTACTTCGCCGAACGCACACAAGACGCGACTGGCGATACCGGGACGCTGTCCAACTTCGTGGCCGTGACGGACCCGGGGACGGTGCTGCAGCGGCAGGCGGAAGAGGAGGACTTCCACCACGTATTCCTGAATCCGCCGGACATCGGCGGACGCTACTCGGCGCTCTCGATGTTCGGGCTGGCGCCGGCGGCGGCGATCGGCATGGACGTGCGCAGCCTGCTGGAGGCGGCTGAGACGCTCGACTGGGAAGAGGCGCTGGAGCTCGGAGCCAGGCTCGGCGGGCTGGCGCAGGAGGGTCGCGACAAAGTTACGTTCCTCGCCGCGGAGAAGCTCGAAAGCTTCGGCGCCTGGGCCGAGCAGCTCCTGGCCGAGAGCACCGGCAAGCGAGGACGCGGCGTCATCCCTGTCGATTGCGAGCCGGTTGGGCCGCCTGAGGTCTACGGCGGCGACCGCGTGTTCGTCTACCTGGACGCGGCGGAACGCAACGACGAGTTAGATAGCAGCGTGCAGGCATTCGAAGCTGCGGGCCACCCCGTAATCACGACGAGCACAGCCGACGCGTATGCGCTGGGCCGCGAGTTCTTGCGCTGGGAGATCGCGACGGCGGCGCTGGGTGCGGTGCTGCGGATCAACCCTTTCGACGAGCCGAACGTCCAGGAAAGCAAGGACAACACCCGCCAGGTGCTGGAACAATACGCTAGCGCCGGTGAGCTGCCGCGGAGCAACCCGGCGGCCACCGACGACGGTCTCGCTCTGTACATGGACGGAACGACCGGCGCCATGCTTCGCGATAGCGGCGACGGAAGTGTTCCGGGCCTCGTCGCGGCGTTGGTGGGACGCGCCAAGGTTGGGCAGTATGTGGCCATCATGGCCTACATCCGCCGTAGCGAGGAGCACGACCGGCTGCTGACGGAGCTGCGCAAGGCGGTCCGTGACGCAACGCGCGCGGCGACGACGGTGGGTTATGGGCCGCGCTTTCTGCACTCGACCGGGCAGCTGCACAAGGGCGGCCCGCCGACTGGCATCTTCCTGCAGATCACGTGCGAGGACGACCTGGACATCGATATCCCCGGCTCCAAGTTTGGGTTCAGCGTGCTGAAGCAGTCGCAGGCACTAGGCGATACGCAAGCATTGCAGTCGCGGAAGCGGCCGTTGGTGAGCGTGCACCTGGAGGACGACGTGACTGCGAACCTGCGGGCGCTGGTGAAGGCGGTGGAGGCCGGCCTGGCGCTACGAACCGCGGCGGTGGAGTAGCGCGTGCGAATTGGCATGGTTGGCCTCGGGCGGATGGGCGCTAACATGACGCTCCGTCTCGTCCGCGGCGGCCACGAAGTCGTAGCGTTCGACCGCAACGCGGAAGCCGCGCAGGCTCTGGCGGGGGAGGGTGCGACTCCATCCGCCAGTCTGGAGGACCTCGTGGCCAAGCTGGAGGCGCCGCGGCACATCTGGCTGATGGTGCCGTCCGGGTTACCAGTCACTCAGACGATCGACGCGCTGACCAATCTTCTCCAGAAAGGCGACTGCATAATCGACGGCGGCAACTCACGCTACCACGACTCGGTCTTGCGGGGGCAGGCGCTGGCGCAGCAGGGGCTACACTTTCTGGACGTTGGCACGAGCGGCGGCATCTGGGGGTTGGCCAATGGCTACTGCATGATGATCGGCGGCGAGCGTGAGATTTACGAGCGAATGGAGCCCATCTTCAAGACGTTGGCGCCGCCGAACGGATACCTGTATTCGGGCCCGTCCGGTGCCGGCCACTACGTTAAGATGATCCACAACGGTATCGAGTACGGGCTACTCCAGGCGTACGCAGAAGGGTTCGAGCTTCTGGACGCTTCCGCATATGAGCTGGACCTGCCCGCCATCGCCAAGCTTTGGAACCAGGGCAGCGTTGTGAGGTCGTGGCTGCTGGAGCTGGCCGAAGACGCGCTCACGAAGGACCCGAACTTGAAGGCCATCGCCGGCTACGTCGAAGACTCCGGGGAAGGGCGCTGGACGATCCAGGAAGCGATCGACCGCGACGTGCCGGCTGTCGTGCTGGCGTACTCGCTGTTCGCGCGCTTCCGCTCGCGCCAGGACGAGTCGTTTGGAGCCAAGCTGATCGCCGCGCTGCGCCAGGAGTTCGGCGGGCACCAGGTACGTCCTGTCGAAGGTGTCGGAGACAAGCCCCAGATCGAGCCGGGCGGATGACGCAGACGCTCAGCGCCGCCGCACCGATTGAGCACACGCTCGACCCGTGCTGCATGGTCATCTTTGGGGCCTCCGGCGATCTGACGCATCGGATGCTGTTGCCGGCGCTGTACGACCTGGCCCTGGACCGGCGACTGCCGCCGCGCTTCGCGACTGTGGGTTTCGCGCGAACGCAGTGGTCGGACGACCAGTTCCGCGAAGAGGCGAAGAAGTCGGTGGCGGAGTTCTCGCGGCGGCCGATCGACCCGGCGATCTGGGAAGGCTTCGCGGCGGGGCTGCACTACATCTCGGGTGCGTATGACCAGCCGGAAGCGCACGATCGCCTGAACGAGTTGCTGGAGCGGCTGCGGCAGGAGCGCGGGTCGGAGGGGAATCACCTCTTCTACCTCGCGGTGCCGCCGGCCACGTTCCCGCTCGTCTTCCAGCAGCTGGAGCGCGGGCCTTACGGACGCTCGCAGAGCGGCGATGGCTGGTCGCGGGTGATCGTCGAGAAGCCGTTCGGCGAAGACATGCGGTCGGCGCGCGAGCTAAACCGCGTGATCCACGCCGCCTTTCGCGAGGATGACATCTACCGCATCGACCACTATCTCGGCAAGGAGACCGTCCAAAACATCTTGGTCTTCCGCTTCGCCAACGGCATCCTGGAGCCGGTCTGGAACCGCCGCTACGTTGACCACGTGCAGATCACAGTGGCGGAGAGCATCGGCGTCGGCCGGCGCGGCAGCTACTACGATCAGGCCGGGGCGCTACGGGACATGGTGCAGAACCACATGATGCAGCTGCTTTCGCTCGTCGCTATGGAGCCGCCGATCGCCTACGATGGGCGCTCCGTGCGCAACGAGAAGGTGAAGGTGCTGCAGGCCGTCCGCCGCATGGACCCGCGCGAGGTGCGCTCAGCGACGGCGCGCGGACAGTATGGCAGCGGCTGGGTGGCGGGCGAGGAAGTGTCGGGGTATCGCCAGGAAGAGGAGATCCCCGAGCGCTCGACCACGGAGACGTTTGTTGCCATACGGGCGAATGTTGACAGCTGGCGCTGGGGCGATGTTCCGTTCTACCTGCGCACTGGCAAGCGGCTGCCGAAGCGGACGACGGAGATCGCCGTGACGTTCCGGCGGGTACCTCATCTGCTGTTCAAGGAAGCGCTTGACGCGCCGTACCTGGAGCCGAACGTGCTTTCGCTGCGTATCCAGCCGAACGAAGGAATAAGCCTGAAGTTTCTGACCAAGGTGCCCGGCTCGCGGCTGCGGGTGCGGCCGGCGAACATGGACTTCCTCTACGGCGCCTCGTTCCTGCTGCAAGCGCCATCGGCGTACGAGACGCTGATCCTGGACGCCATGCGCGGCGATGCCACGCTGTTCACTCGCAGCGATGAGGTGGAGGCGGCCTGGGAGATCGTCGACCCAATCCTGGAGGGCTGGCAGAGTATGCCGCCGCCCAAGTTCCCGAACTACGAAGCGGGCACCTGGGGCCCGGGCGATGCGGACGAGCTGATTGAGCGGGACGGTCGTCAGTGGCGCAGACTCTAGACTCTCAAGATGGCGGCGGCCTGCAAGACCTGGCGCTGACGTGGTCCGGGCGGGCGCTGGACGTCAGCCGCATCGAGGCGGAGCTGGGCAAGCTGCGATACATGGCAGCGGGCGAGCCGGCAAGCGGACAGGGCTTCGCGCTGCGTACGAGCCTGCTGAACATGGTGGTCTACGCCGAGCACGACGAGGGCGGGCTGATGGCGAGCCGCGTGATCGAGGAGCTGGCCAGCTACCACCCGTCACGGGCGCTGGTCGTCATCGCCAACGCCGCTGCCAAAGAGTCGCTGATCGAGGCGCAACTGGCCGCGCACTGCCACATCTCGCGTTCTGAGGAGCAGTCCGTCTGCTGCGAAGAGGTGACGTTGCGAGTGGGTGGCCCGGCAGCATTCCATCTGCACAGCGTGATCGTGCCGCTGCTGGTGCCGGATCTGCCGGTCTACACCTGGTGGACCGAGCAACTGCCGGCCGATACGCACCTCTTCCGCGAGCTGATGGAGACGTCTGACCGCGTAGTCGTGGACTCCGATAAGTTCGATGACGAGCTAGGCGGAATGCTCGGGCTGGCCCGGTTGGCCGAGGCCGTCCCGCGCTGCACGCTGGGCGATCTGAACTGGGACCGCCTGGAGATGTGGCGCGATCTCCTGCAACAGCAGCGCAAGATTACGGAGATGCGCCACCACCTGGCGTTTGTGGAGGGCGTGGAGATTCGCTACGCGGGGAACGACGATACGAACAAGCCAGGGCGCGCCATCCTGTTTCTGGCCTGGCTGGCCCGCAGTTTGGGCTGGGACGTAGGATCGGTCTCCTCGCACGGCCCGCAGCGCTTCACCCTGCGAGCGGACGAGGACCGGAAGGTGTCAGCCTACATTCACGCGGTGGACCTGCCGACGGTGCAGCCCGGCTCTTTGGCAGCGGTCAAGATCTCTTGCCGGAGCGAATCTGCGCGTGCCCTCCTTTCGATCAGCCGCACCGGCGACCCGAACCACCTGATCGTACGCACGGAGCACCTGGGCAGGGCCAGCGAAGAGGGTTATCGGCTGGAGCCGGCCGGGACATCGGCGTTGCTGCTGCTGGAGCTGAACGCCAGCCCGCACGACGCGGAATATAACGAGATGCTGCGCGCGGCAGGGCCGCTGATGAAGGCCGCCCGCGCCTGACACGCGCTTTCTGACAAAAGCATCAGGGCCCTGTCCATCCCCTGACCTTAGGCCGTGGTCTCTACACGATCGCGACGCGTAACGTTCACGTACGGTTCACGTCTGCTCTAGTAGGCACCTACATGGGCAGATTTGCACAGTCCGCCGGCGTGAGCGCGGGCCCGCCCGCCGGCCAGACATCGCGTAAGGGCCCGATCGACGAAGTCCGCCGCCTCAAGCGCGCCGTAATGATCGGCGTGTACGGGGCGATTTTCGGGTTTGTGCCTCTTTACGCCTTTTTCCTCCACTACTCGTCGTTGCAGCTCGTGACGAACACGGCGGTGGGCGTTGTCATCGCGGTGACGGCGATCGAGGGGGCGTTCAGCCAGATCTTCCGCTTCCGGAAGCGCAGCAGCTACCCGGGCACGCTTCTGGTGGAGGTGGGCGCCGCGAGTAGCACGTCCGAGGCTACCGCACTCGTGCTGGAAGTGGTGACGGATGTGCTCGACCTGGCGGGAGCGGCGATTGCCCTGCTGGATGCGGACGGCGGGCTTTCGTTCGTCGCCACAAGCGGCTTGAACGATGAACAGGCAGCGGAGCTACGCGAGGTATATCACGATGAGATTGCGCAGGTAATCCAAAGCCAGCAGACAGCGCGCCTGTCCCCTCGCGACCGAAGTCAGGGTCGCGGCACCATTGTCGCGGCGCCGATCATCGCCTGGGGGCGCAGCTTCGGTGCGCTGGTGATGGGTAGCGCCGGCCGCAGCAAAGACTTGAACGACACGGAGTTGCTTTCGGGAATCGGCGTGGCGGTTGGCGTCTCACTGGAGAACCTGCGACAAAAGGAAAACCTGAGTGACACGGCGTCGTTGCTGAGCGCGACGCTGGACTCGACCGCGGACGGCATTCTCGTCGTCGACCTGCAGAGCAAGATCGTCAGCTTTAACCGGCGATTTGTGGAGATGTGGCGGATCCCGGACTCGGTGCTCGAAACGCGTGACGACGCAACGGCGCTGCAGTTTGCGATGAGCCAGCTCGAGCAACCGGAAGAGTTTGTCAGGAAAGTCTCGGATATCTACCACCTGCCCGGAAGTGAGAGCTTCGACAGGCTGGATCTGAAGGACGGCCGCGTCTTCGAGCGCTATTCGCAGCCACAGACGATCGACGGAGGCATCGTCGGGCGCGTCTGGTGCTTCCGCGATGTCACAGAACGCAAGCTGTCCGAGGAAACGATCCGGCACCTGGCGTACCACGACGCGCTGACCGACCTGCCGAACCGCGCGCTGTTTGCGGACCGCCTGACGGTGGCGCTGGCCCAGGCCAGGCGCACGCGGCAGCCGGTAGCCGTGATGTTCCTGGACATCGACCGTTTCAAGCTGATCAACGACACTCTCGGCCACGTTGTCGGCGACGATCTGCTGAAGGCGGTCGGCGCGGAGCTGAGCGGCCTCGTGCGGGACGGGGATACGGTGGCGCGCGTCGGCGGGGATGAGTTCACGCTGCTGCTGACGGGCGTGGAGGACGGCGAAAGCGTGCCCGTCATCGCGCGGCGCATATTGGAGACGGTGCGCCAGCCCCGCACGCTGGCGGACCAGGACCTGCGAGTGACGACCAGCCTGGGCATCGCGATGTTCCCTGTGGACGGGGAGACGGCCGACGCTCTCTGGCGCAACGCGGACACGGCGATGTACAGAGCGAAGCAGCAGGGGCGCGACAACTTCCAGACATACACGCCTTCAATGAGCGCGGAGATCGTGAACCGCGTTTCGCTGGAGTCCGACCTGCGGCGGGCGCTGGCGCGCGGGGAGTTCGTGCTGGCCTATCAGCCCCAGATGGAGCGCGACACCTGGGCGATCACCGGCGCCGAGGCGCTGATCCGCTGGAAGCATCCGACGAAAGGGTTGGTACACCCGATTGAGTTCATCTCTGTCGCGGAGGACACCGGGCTGATCGTACCGATCGGGGAGTGGGTGATGCGCGAGGCCTGCTTGCGGAACAAGGTCTGGCAGGACGCCGGGCTGCCGCCGATCACGATCACAGTTAACCTCTCGGCGCTGCAGTTCCAGCAGGCGAACCTCGTCGAAGTTATTGAAGGTGTGCTCGCGGAGACAGGGCTCGAGCCGCAGTACCTGGAGTTCGAGATCACGGAAGGGACGACGATCCACGACCCGGATTTCGCGGCGATGGTGCTGCGCGAACTGCGGGCCATGGGCGTGCGCATCTCGATCGACGACTTCGGCACGGGCTACTCGTCGCTGAGCTACCTCAAGCGCTTCCGCATCGACCGGCTGAAGATCGATCGCTCATTCGTGAATGAGCTGACAACCGACGCCAACGACGCGGCGATCGCGACGGCAGTGATCGTGATGGCCCACAGCCTCGGGCTCGGCGTCGTCGCGGAGGGCGTGGAGACGGAGGAGCAGCTTCGGTTCCTGCTGGCGCGGGGCTGTGATGAGTTCCAGGGCTATCTGATCGGCCGGCCTTGCCCGGAGGACGAGTTCCGGCGGGTGCTGGAGAACCGCGAGGCGCTCGCGGCCCGGATGAGCGTATTGGCGGCGACGGTGCTGTCCGAGACGGCGTAGGCCGGCGAATTAGCGAATCGAGTCTCGCGGTATCTGGACTACCCCGTCATTCGTCGCGCCACAGGCAATTCGTTGGCGGGGACGCCGCGTGCGTTCAACAACGCCGGCAGTTCCGCGATGGATGACGCAGCAGACGAGCGCCGCATTCTCGCAGGTAATCTGAGGATCGCACGCCCTCGGTGAGGGAGAGGCAGCGCGCGCCGAGGTCGGAGGCGAGTTCGATGCCGGCTTCGCTGTCGCCGATGACCCAGGTCTGGCCGATCGGGTGCCAGTCCGGCCTGAGCTCCGACTTGCGTGAGGGCACGCGGCCGGCCGGTGAAATCACCTCGGCAACGAAGAATAGGGTGGGCCGGGCTGTGGCATCGCGCCTGAGGCGGACAGGTCTGTGAGGATGATGGCAGGTGCGAGGGGAGAGGTGGAACGGGGAAGTGGCACTGAGTTCGTTTGGCAATTTCGTGTTCATACGACATTAAGCGGCGCGGGCCGTCGCTTTAACCCGATCGAGAGTTGTGCCCTCAGCCATGTAAGCTGAGGGCCGCCCGTTGGTTCCAGCTTCTGATCGCGTACCGTTGGCGCGATTAGCCGGCTTCCCGGGCACCGCCTGGCGCCGAGCTTGAGCGTTTATCGCTTTGACAGTCCGACTCCTATCTACGACTATTAGGCATACTTCAGCGAAAACATGGGGGAGGTCGCCTTGCTCTGCCCGTCCTGTAACCACGATAACCGCGACGGTGCAGCATTCTGCGAAGGATGCGGCGCCTCGCTTCCTCGCGCCTGTTCCCAATGCAATGCGCAGTTGAGGCCGGCCGCCCGCTTCTGTGACACCTGTGGAGCTTCCGTATCAGACGCCTCCACCGTCACCAGCCGCACACCCACCCCAGCGCCCGCCCTTCCGGCCTCGTTCGCCGGCGGACGCTACGTCGTCAAAGGCTTCCTGGGAGAGGGCGGCCGCAAGAAGGTCTACCTCGCCCACGACGCGAAGCTGGACCGCGACGTCGCGTTTGCCTTGATCAAAACCGAGGGCCTCGACGCCGACGGGCTGGCGCGCGTGAAACGCGAGGCGCAGGCGATGGGCCGGCTGGGCGACCATCCGAACATCGTCACCGTGTTCGACACCGATCAAGAAGGCGCGGAGCCGTACATCGTCTCGCAGTACATGTCCGGCGGCGACCTCGCCTTCGCGCTACAGCAGCGAGAAGACCACCGCCTGCCGATCGAAGCGGCAGTCCGGGTCGCCGAGCAGGTGTGCGCAGGTCTGGAGCACGCCCATGCCCGCGGCATCGTGCACCGTGACCTGAAGCCGGGGAACATCTGGTTCGATAGCGCGGCTGCGGCGAAGATCGGCGACTTCGGGCTGGCCGTGGCGCTGGATCGCTCCAGGCTGACGATGGCCGGGATGATGGTGGGCACGGCCAGCTACATGCCGCCGGAGCAGGCGATGGGCGGCGAGACAACTCCCGCCAGTGACCTCTACGCGCTCGGCTGTGTGCTGTACGAGATGGTGAGCGGCCGCCCGCCGTTCGTTGGTGACGATACCGTGGCCGTGATCTCGCAGCACGTGAACACAGCACCCGTTGCGCCGACCTGGCACAACGCTGAGTGCCCGGCCGGGCTGGAAACGCTGATCCTTCGGTTGTTGGAGAAGGACGCTAAGCAACGACCGGCGAGCGCCACCCAGGTCCAAGAAGCTCTGGCCTCAGTGTTGCGCGGCTCGACGATTGCCCCGCAACCAGGAGCCGAGGCGCCGAGGGTCGAGGAGGCCAACCCAATCTACCGCCGCACGTTCGTCGGCCGCGAGCCGGAGCTCAAGCTACTTGAGGCGGCCTTCGATAAAGCGCTGTCCGGGCAGGGATCGCTCTTGATGATCGTGGGCGAGCCGGGCATCGGTAAGACGACGATCACGGACCAATTGGCGACGTACGTTGGCATGCGCGGCGGGAAATCGCTCGTCGGCCACTGCTACGAGGAGGGTTCGCTCTCGCTGCCATACCTCGCTTTCGTCGAGACGATGCGGCAGTACGTGGTGCAGCAAGACGAAGAAATGCTCGCTCAGCAACTGGGCCAAGGCGCCGCGGACGTCGCGCGCATCGTCTCCGAGGTGCGCGACCGGGTAAACGTTGTGCCCGCGTCGTCGGGGAGCCCGGAGGAGGAGCGCTTCCGGCTTTTCCAGGCGGTCACCAGCTTCCTGCGCAACGCTTCGGGAGCCCAGCCGATGTGCCTGGTGCTGGAGGACCTGCACGACGCCGACAAAGGCACGATGGAGATGCTCGTCCACCTATCGCGCAACCTGGCCGGCGCGCGCATCCTGCTGGTGGGGACGTACCGCGACGTGGAGGTGGACCGGACGCACCCGCTGTCAGCAGCGCTGGCGGAGCTGCGGAGAGTCGAGAGCTTCCAGCGAATCCCGCTGCGTGGCCTGAGCCCGGATGAAGTGCAGAGGATGCTCTCCAACATCGCGGGACAGGAAGTGGTTTTCGAACTGGCGGAAGCGGTCTACCGGCAGACGGAGGGCAACCCGCTGTTCATCCAGGAAGTGATCCGCTACGCGGCAGAGAGCGGGATCATCAAGCGCGAAGGCGGCCAGTGGGTGGCGGCAGGCGGACCGGAATCGCTACTGACCCAGATCCCGGAGGGGCTGAAGGACGTCATCGGACGCCGCCTGACCGGGCTCAGCGACGACTGCAATCGCGTCCTCAGCGTTGCGTCCGTGATCGGCCGCGACTTCGCCGTCGACGTGCTGCAGCGGGTGGGTGGCATCACGGAAGACGACCTGCTGTCCGCTCTCGAAGAGGCGATGCGCGTCTCGCTGATCGAGGATATGAAGGGCGGTCGCGAGGCCCGCTACAGGTTTACGCACGCCTTCTTCCGCCAAACGCTCTACGAGGAGATGATCGCGCCGCGCCGCCTGCGGATGCACAACGAGGTCGCGAAAGCGCTGGAGCAGCACTACGAGGGGCGGCTGGAGGAGCACGCGACGGAGCTGGCTGAGCACTTCTCCCACTCATCCAGCGAGGAGGACCTTCACAAGGCCGTCAAGTACGGCGAAATGGCGGCGACACGAGCGGCCTCGGTCTGGGCATTCAGTGAGGCGTCCCGGCTTCTGGAACAAGCAATCGAAGTGCAGGAGATCGTAGCGCCGAACGACTCAGAGAAGCTCTATCAGCTGCTGATGGAACTGAGCGCGTCATTGCTCTCCTCCGGGGAAGCAGAGCGCGTATTCACTGAGACTGTCAGGCGAGCTTGCGAAATGGCGGAGAAGCTGGGGGGAGGAATCCCGGCAGCGCGTGCCGCCGAGATGGCTGCCACGGCTATGGTTTACCACCATGGAACCCCCTGTTTCCTGATGCCGGAATACGCTACCTGGTGCGAGATCATGAACAAAAACGCTCCGCCCGACTCTCGCGAACGAGCCATGGCCGACTGCTGGACGGCGTGGATTTCCTGGGCTCACAAAGACTCAAGGACCACGTGGCCGCTGCGCAAGTCAGCGCTGGAGTTAGCCCGCCGCCTGGGTGATCCGCAGGCGCTTGCTACGGCAATGTTCGGGTTTACCGTTCCGGGAGGCCCGATTACGTGGGATGAGGAGAGACTCAGTGCGGCCCGCGAACTGAAGGACATGCCCCGCACCGGGTTGCAGCCGTTCATGGTCGGGCAGATGCTCTGGTCGCTCGCGGACATGCTGGCAGATGGTGGCGACATCAAGGCTGCGCAGCAGATTTGGAAGGAGCTGGACGCTTACACAGACCACGTCGAGGATCCCTATGTCCTTGCCTGGCGAGCGTTCGCTCTGTCCACGCAGGCCTATTTCGCGGGAGATTTGGACCGGTCGATCGAGATTGGGATCGACATGGACAACCGGGCAGATAGTCTCGGCATACCGGTCTGGGGCCGCCTGGTCGGCTCCTGGAGCAAGAGCGCCGCTCTACCAACCCTCGGACGATTGGATGAAATGCTCCAGGTGGCGTGGGCCTGGGACGTTCTGCCCTGGGGCGACGCCCAGTTGGCCGCACTCAATGCGATGGGCGGGCGTCTTGACGATGCGCGCCGCGCGGTTGACAACACCATAGAGAGGTGGCGGGCAACCGGGGAGGAATGGACGGACCGAATCACACTCATGGCGCTACTTGTGGCCGCACTGAAGCTCGAAGACAAACAGCTTGTAAGTGAACTGGCGCGCAGGCTCGAGGGAGCCATGCCTTACAGCAACAACAACCTCTGCATCACGAACGGGCGCCTTCTCGGGCGCGCGGCAGTGCTCCTGGGCGACCCATCGGCGGCAAGGTCGCATTTCGAGGACGGCCTCGCGGTAGCACAAAAGCTGGGCGTTCGACCGGAAGTCGCCATCGTTCGCCAAGACCTCGCACGGCTTCTCTTCGAACACTTCCCGGACGAACGTGCCGCGGCTGCGGAGCACCTCAACTTCGCAACGCAGGAGGCACAGGCCATGAAGATAAACCCTCTGCTTGAGGAGTGTTTGGCGCTGAAGCTGCGCTTCCAGGGGATTACCTCGACCGATGTCTACACCTCCATCGACACCGTCGCCCGGGTCGTCGAGGCCGAAAAGCCGGACCTGCGCACACACGCCGCGCCGGACGGCACCGTCACGATCATGTTCAGCGACATCGAAGGCTCGACGGCGATGGCCGACCGCCTCGGCGACAAGGGTTTTATGGAGGTGCTCCGAGAGCACAACGCCATCATCCGCGAGCAAGTGAAGTCGCACAGCGGCTTCGAGGTGAAGAGCGAGGGCGACGGCTTCATGGTAGCCTTCCAGTCCGCCGGAAAGGCGCTGGCCTGCGCCTCGGCGGTACAGAAAGCATTGGCCACCCGCAACGCCAGTGTAGGGGCGCCGCCCGGGGATGGGGGCGGAGAGGGGGGTACTGCGCCCAGGGGTGGGGTGGGGACGGGGACGCCTGCCGAGAAGGTCATGGTGCGCATGGGCCTCCACGCCGGCGAAGTGATCAAGGAGGGCGAGGACTTCTTCGGCCGCAACGTGATCATGGCCGCGCGGGTCGCCTCGCAGGCGAACGGCGGCGAGATTCTGACGTCCGGCGTGGTGAAGGCGTTGCTCTCGGGGTCAGACGTGGCGTGGGGCGATAGTCGGATGGTCGCACTGAAGGGGTTGTCGGGGGAACACGAGATCTGGGCCGTGGAGTGGGCGAGGCCATGACCTGCTCTCAATGCGGCCAGGAAAACCGCGAAGGACGCCGGTTTTGCGCACAATGCGGCGGCTCGCTGGCTTCGGCCTGCCCATCCTGCGGCGCAGCCAACGAGCCGGGCGAGCGGTTCTGCGGTGACTGCGGCAAGCCGCTAAACACAGGCGCTGCCGCCGCCCCTACGGCGACGCCTGCGCCTTCACCCGCGCTGCCTTCGAGTTTCGCGGACGGTCGCTACCAGGTCAAAGGATTCCTCGGCGAAGGCGGCCGCAAGAAGGTCTATCTCGCGCACGACGAAAAGCTAGACCGGGACGTCGCCGTTGCGGTCATCAAGACCGAAGGCCTCGACGAGGCCGGCCTCTCCCGCGTCAAGCGAGAGGCCCAGGCGATGGGGAAGCTCGGCGACCACCCGAACATAGTTACGATTCACGACATCGGCGACGACGGCGGCCAGCCGTACATCGTCTCGCAGTACATGGGCGGCGGTGATCTGGACGGAATGCTCAACCGGACGCCGGACCGCCGTCTTCCGATTTCGCGCGCCATTCAAATCGCGCAGCAGGTACAGCAAGGGCTGGCGCATGCGCACGAGCGCGGCATCATCCACCGCGACCTGAAGCCGGGCAACATCTGGCTGACGGCTGACGGCACCGCCAAGATCGGCGACTTCGGGCTCGCCGTATCGCTCGACCGCTCGCGGCTGACGATGGAAGGGATGATGGTCGGCACCGTCGCCTACATGCCGCCGGAGCAGGCGCTGGGCCGCCAGCCCGATGCCCGCTCCGACCTCTACTCGCTCGGCTGCGTGACGTACGAGATGGTGACCGGGCGCGCGCCGTTCCTCGGCGACGACCCGGTGGCGATCATCTCGCAGCACATCAACACCGCACCCGTCGCGCCCTCCTGGCACAACCCACAGGTACCTCGCTCGCTGGAGTCGCTGATTCTGCGGCTGCTGGCGAAAGACCCGAACGAGCGCCCGGAGAGCGCGGCGGCGATCCCCCAGGCGCTACAGGCGATCGTCGACTCGGCGTCGACGACGGCGCCGGTGGCGGCGGATTCGGACGTGAACCCGCTGGACCGCCTCGCGACCGGCATCTTCGTCGGCCGTGAGAAGGAGATGGACGAGCTCCGCGCCGGCCTGGAG
>DAINDD010000047.1:11428-22386 GCA_036732045.1 Chloroflexota bacterium | reverse complement strand
CAACCCCAACAGGCTGCTGAAGAAGCGGGAGTGCAGGGGGCGGAGCCCTCCTGCCTGGGTCTGGGGTGTCCCCCAGATTCCCTTTTTCTCTTGGGTGGTGAGCGCGCAACCCGCGAGCCACCGACAACCCCAACAGGCTGCTGAAGAAGCGGGAGTGCAGGGGGCGGAGCCCTCCTGCCGGGGGTCTGGGGGTGTCCCCCAGATTCACTTTTTCTCTTGGGTGGCGTGGGGTGGGCAACGATAAGCACCCTTCTAACCAGCAACCACTAACTACTAACCACGCGCTATCCTTCTCCCATGCCCCTTGACACCATCCCCCAGCGCATCGCCGCCGCGCGAGGACGCATCGCCGCCGCCTGCACCCGCGCCGGTCGCTGGCCTGATGACGTAACGCTCATCGCTGTCACCAAGAGCTTCGGCCCCGACGCCGTCCTCGCCGTCACCGCCGCCGGTGTTGGCGACATCGGCGAGAACCGAGTCCAGGAGGCGCAGACCAAGCGAAACGCACTTCCCGACCTCCCTCCGGGCGTCAGGTGGCATATGATCGGCCACCTGCAGACAAACAAGGCGGGTTCTATAGCGAGCCTCTTTGATACAATTCACTCCGTGGATTCCATCCGCCTTGCCGAAGCGATATCCAGGCGGGCGCAGCGATCGATGCCCGCCTTCCTCGAAGTGAACGTCGCCGGCGAGGCTACGAAGTCCGGCCTCTCGCTCGCCGAGCTTCCCTCTGCGCACGCTGCTATCTCCCGTTTGCCAAACATCGACCTGCGCGGCCTGATGACCGTCGCCCCCATCGCCAACTCGCCCGAGAATGTTCGCCGAGTCTTCCGCCGCCTCGCCGAAGAAGCCCGTCGCCTCGGCCTCCGCGATCTCTCGATGGGCATGTCGGACGACTTCGAGATCGCCATCGAAGAGGGTGCCACCCACGTCCGCCTCGGCCGCGCGCTCTTCGGGAAACGGGTCGAATGAAGCTCGCCTTCATCGGCGGCGGCATGATGGGCGAAGCGATGATCGCCGGCGCCCTCTCCCGCGACATCTCCGACGCCGGCAGCATAGCCGTTTGCGATATCGTCGCCGCCCGCCGCAAGCTCCTCTCCTCGCGTCATGGCGTCAAGGCCAGCGATACCCCCGCTGACACCGTGGAGGGCGCCGAGATCGTCGTCATCGCCGTCAAGCCGCAGGAGTTCGCCGCCGCCGCCCCACAGATCGCGGCAGCCCTCAAGCCCGATCAGACCGTTATGTCAATCATGGCCGGCGTTCGTATCGCCACTATCACCGATCTCCTCAAGCACGAAGCTGTCATCCGCGCCATCCCCAACACCGCCGCCCAGATCGGCGAAAGCATGACCGTCTGGACCGCCACACCCGCTGTCTCTAAGCCCGCCCGCGACCAGGTACGGCTACTCCTCGGCGTGCTCGGCAAGGAGATCTATGTCGACTCCGAGAAGTACGTGGACATGGCGACCGCGGTAAGCTCGAGCGGCCCCGCCTATGTATTCCTCGTGATGGAGGCCATGATCGACGCCGCCGTTCACATCGGCCTCCGCCGCGATATGGCTGCGCCAATGGTCATCCAGACCCTCCTCGGCTCCGCCCGCTACGCCGAGGAAAGCGGCCGCCACCCGTCCGAACTGCGCAACCAGGTGACGTCTCCCGGCGGCACCACCACCGAAGGCCTGCTCGTGCTCGAAGCGGCTGGCCTGCGCGCCGCCTTCGCCGAAGCGATCCAGGCCGCCTACGAGAAGGCACAGGAGCTCGGAGGCTAGGTCGTGCACGCGCTCGGACTGTTCATCGAGATCCTCTCGATCTTTCTGCTCGTCGCGATCATCCTGCGAATCGTTTTCTCTTGGACGGGCTTCGATCAGCGCAGCCCGATCTACGCCGCCATCCTCGAGGTGACGGAGCCCATCCTCGCACCGATCCGCTCAGTCTTGCCGCGCACCGGCATGCTCGACCTCTCGCCGATGATAGCGACGTTCATCCTGTTTATCATGATCGGAGTGGGGCAAACATTGGCAGCGAGTTGACGCCTTACGACGATTTCCGGGAAAGTGCCATTCGTCTGTAGTGTTAGAACGTCCGTGCTGGTTACGATGCGCCCGACCGAGTGAGAGAATAAGCAGTAGGAGAGTGACATGAGCGCAAACAACGGGGCACACAAGAACGGCAACGCAAGCGAGGAGCGTCTCAAGGCGCTCGAGGTCGCCATCGCCAAGATCGAGAAAGACTTCGGGCGCGGCTCCATCATGCGCCTCGGCGAAGCCAGCGCCCGCATGCTCGTCGAAACGATCCCCACCGGCTCGCTGGCCCTGGACGTCGCCCTCGGCGCAGGCGGCGTGCCAAGAGGTCGCATCACCGAGATCTTCGGGCCGGAGATGGCCGGCAAGTCAACCGTCGCCATGCACATCATCGCCGAGGCGCAAAAGCTGGGCGGTCTCGCTGCCTACATCGACGTCGAGCACGCCATGGACCCCACCTTCGCCGGACAGATCGGCATCAAGATAGAAGACCTCCTCATCTCCCAGCCCGACACAGGCGAGCAGGCCATGGAGATCTGCGAGGCGCTCGTCCGCTCCAACGCCGTTGACGTCATCGTCATCGACTCCGTCGCTGCCCTCGTCCCCCGCGCCGAGCTCGAAGGCGACATGGGCGATTCGCTGCCCGGCCTCCAGGCGCGCCTCATGTCGCAGGCGCTGCGCAAGCTGACCGGCGCCATCTCCCGCTCCCGCACCGCCGTCATCTTCATCAACCAGCTCCGCGAAAAGATCGGCATCGTCTTCGGCAACCCTGAGACCACACCCGGCGGGCGCGCCCTCAAGTTCTACAGCTCCGTCCGCATCGACCTCCGCCGCGTCGAAAGCCTCAAGCAGTCCGGCGTCGTCATCGGCAACCGCGTCCGCGCCAAGATCGTCAAGAACAAGATCGCGCCGCCCTTCCGCCAGGCCGAGTTCGACATCATCTTCTCCGGCCCTCAGATCGGCATCAGCCGCGAGGGCGACATCATCGACCTGGGTGTCGAGGCCGAGATCGTCAAGAAGCAGGGCGCCTTCTACTCCTACAGCGACACCAAGTTCGGCCAGGGCCGCGAGGCCGCCAAGGATTACCTGCGCACTCACCCCGAGATCGCTATCGAAATCGAAGAGCTGATCCGCGCGAAGTCCGCCGCGCCCATCGCCCAGCCCGCCGAAGCTATCGCCGTCTACGCCGGCGCCGACGCCGAAGCGGACGCCCCGGAATAGCAAGCCATATTTCCTGAACCTACATCCGCCCTTCGGGGGGTCAGGCTTTAGCCTGACTCCGGGGCGGCGGCGGGTCACACTATGCGCATAACCTCCATTGACCGCCCGCCCCGCAAGCAACGCTACGAGGTCCGGATCGACCACGTCCTCGTCGTCCCGCTTTCGCCGGAGGTCCTCGCGCAGGCCAACCTCCGGCCGGGACAAGACGTCACCGAAGTCGAGCTCAAGACGCTTGAGGAACGCGAAACCCGCCACTCCGCGCTCGCCACAGCCCTGCGCGCCCTCGCGTACGGCCCGAAGAGCGAGAAAGAGCTCCGCCAGGCGCTCACCCGCCGTCGCGTCCCGCCCGACGTCCTCGCCGAGACTGTCGCCCGCCTGAAGGAGCTACGCCTGCTCGACGACGCAGAGTTCGCCCGCACCTACGTCGAGCTGCGAGATCGCACCAGCCCCCGTGGCCGCCGCGCACTCCGCTCCGAGCTCATCACCCGCGGCATCGAACAGAGGTCAGCCGACGAGCATCTCGGCGACCTCGACGAAGCGGACGCCGCTTACCGCGCCGCGTCCCGCCGAGTGCGCTCGCTCCCGGCGCTCCCGTTCACCGCCTTCCAGCGCCGCCTCGGCGACCACCTGCTCCGCCGCGGCTTCACCCACGAGACCGCCCGTGCCACCGTCCGCCGCCTCTGGGAGGAGCGTCACGCCACCGCCTCGGAAGACGAGATCGCAGAGTAGCTTAAGCTACAGATCACGCATCCAGCGAGCATCGGCGCAGCTCTCATGCTCAAAACGCTTCATGTTCCCGCGCTCTTTCGACTCCCTCATAGACGCCATCTATCCAGAAACACGCATCACATTTATCCCAGCGCCACTTTTCCTTGACTGCCCCGTACACCCAGATTTATCATGACTTTACGTGTTGATATCTGCGCCCGTCATACGTATTTCGATGCTTTACTCTGCCACATCCACAGGAAGTGAGGCGAAATGCCGATCATTGCCCTCGTATTGGGCCTTGTCGGCGTTGTCATCGGTGTCATCGGCGGCTTCTTCGCTCAACAGACAATTCGCAAGAATCAGATCGAATCTGCTGAGCATAGCGCCGCCAACATCCTTAACGAAGCCGACAGGCGCCAGAAAGAACTCCTTCTCGAGGCCAAGGAAGAGGCCATCCGTACCCGCCGTGAGGCGGAATCTGAACTCAAAGAACGCCGCGCTGAGCTTAAGAGCGGTGAGAAGCGTTTAACTCAGAAAGAGGAAGGCCTCGACCGTAAGCTAGAGTCCGTCGATCAGCGCACCAAGAACCTCCAGCGCAAAGAAGCGGACCTCGAAGAAAGCCAACAGCAGCTCGAATCGCTCCAGGAGGAGCGTAAGCGGGAGCTTGAGCGTCTCTCCAACCTGACCGCCAACGAGGCGCGGGACATGCTCCTCGCCCAGGTCGAAAACGAGATCCGCGACGACGCCAACCGCATGCTTCGCGAGATCGAGCAAGAGGTCAAGGAAGAGGCCGACGAGCGTTCCCGCAAGATCATCGCCACAACGATGCAGCGCCTGACCAGCGACGTCGTCTCCGAGATGACGATCTCCGTCGTCCCCATCCCGTCCGAAGACATGAAGGGCCGCATCATCGGCCGCGAGGGCCGCAACATCCGCGCCCTGGAGCACGCCACCGGCGTCGACGTCGTCATCGATGAGACGCCGGACGCCGTCACCCTCTCCGGCTTCGACCCCATCCGCCGTGAAGTTGCCCGCATCGCCCTCACCAAGCTCCTCACCGACGGGCGCATCCACCCGGCGCGCATCGAGGAGATGGTCGAGAAAGCCCGAAAAGAGGTCGACGTGTCCATCAAGGAGGCCGGCGAAGAAGCCATCGTCGAGGCGAGCTGCCCGGGGTTGCACCCGGAGATCGTCCGCACGCTCGGGCGCCTCAAGTTCCGTTACAGTTACGGTCAGAACCAGTTGCGCCACGCCGTCGAGACCGCCAACCTCGCCGCGATGATCTCCCACGAGCTCGGTGCTAACATCGAAGTCGCCCGGCGCGGCGGCCTCCTGCACGACCTCGGCAAGGCGATCAGCCACGAGGTCGAGGGCACCCACGCCCAGCTCGGAGCGGACCTCGCCCGCCGCAACGGCGTCCACCCCGCCGTCGTCCACTGCATCGAGGCGCACCACGAAGAAGTCGAACCGAGTACCGTTGAGGCCATCATCGTCATCGTCGCTGACGCCATTAGCGGCGCCCGGCCCGGCGCGCGTCGCGAATCCCTTGATACGTACATCAAGCGCCTCGAAGCGCTCGAAGCCGTAGCCAACGAGTTCCCCGGTGTCGAAAAGACGTTCGCCATCCAGGCCGGCCGCGAAATCCGCATCATCGTCAAGCCCGAAGAGGTCGACGACCTCGGCGCCTCGCGCATGGCCAAAGAGATCAGCAAGCGCATCCAGGAGAGCCTTGATTACCCCGGCCAGGTCAAGGTCACCGTAATCCGGGAACGGCGCTCCATCGAGTACGCCAAGTAGCTGACGGCAGGCCTGAACAGCCTGACCACCGGATGAGGAACCATGCCGCTTAACGTCCTGCTGATCGGCGATATCGTCGGCAAGCTCGGCCGCCGCACGGTGACGGCTGTCCTGCCCGAGTTGCGCAAAGAACGCGCCCTCGATCTCGTCATCGCCAACGGCGAGAACACCGCCGGCGGCCGCGGCCTCACGCCTGGCAAAGCCGACGAGCTCTTCCGCGCCGGCGTCGACGTCATCACCTCCGGCAACCACATCTGGGAGAATCGCGAGATATACCCGACGCTGGAGGACCCCACTGCGCCCGTTATCCGCCCGATGAACTACCCGGACGGCGTCCCCGGCCGCGGCTGCCACATACACGGCGGCGTCGCTATCCTTAACGCCATGGGGCGCACCTTCATGGGCGTTTCCATCGAAGACCCGTTCCGCGCCGTTGACCGCGCCCTCAAAGACCTCTCCGACTGCCGGGTCCGCATCCTCGACTTCCACGCCGAGGCCACCAGCGAGAAGATCGCCATCGCCTACTACCTCGATGGCCGCGTCAGCGCCGTCGTGGGCACGCACACCCACGTTCCCACGTCCGATACCCGCATTCTGCCCAACGGCACCGCCTATGTGACCGACCTCGGCATGGTCGGCGCGCTGCATTCCGTGCTCGGCATGGACACCGAGCGCGTCATCGAACGATTCCTCACGCAGCTGCCAAACCGCTTCGATCCAGTAGAAAAAGGACCCGCCGTGTTCAACTCCGTGCTTATCATCATCGACGAGGAAACAGGCCGCGCCCTCAGCATCGAGCGCGTTGACCGGGAGGTTGCTTGATGCCCAGCACCGCGGACCTCCACCTGCACAGCACCATCTCCGACGGCCGCCTGACTCCGACTCAACTTCTCGAGCTGGCCCAGCGCAACGGCGTCCGCATCATGTCGCTCACCGATCACGATATCGTGGACGGCCTGCCGCAAGCGTTCGAGGCGGCCTCACGCTTCCCCGGCTTCACCCTGATCCCCGGCATCGAGATGAGCACCGACGTCCCCGGCAACGAAGTGCACATCCTCGGCCACTTCATCGATTGGCAGCGCCAAGACTTCCGCAACAGGCTCAATGCCCTCCAGGAGTCGCGTCTCGGGCGTGCCCGCAAGATGGTGGACCGCCTGCGCGAGCTCGGCATGACCATCGAGTGGGACGACGTGCAGTCCTACGCCGAGGGCGCCGTCGGGCGTCCCCACATCGCCCTTGCCCTCGTCGACGCCGGCCACTGCGCGACCGTCAACGAGGCGTTCGACCGCTTTCTCAGCCGCAACGGCCCCGCCTATGTCGAACGCGAGCGCCTCGAGCCCGAAGAAGTCGTCGAGCTAATCCGCAGCGTCGGCGGTCTCGCCACCTTGGCCCACCCGCGCGAGCTTTACGCCGCCGGTGGCCTCGATGACCTGCTCAGGCGCTTGAAGACGGCCGGCCTCACCGGGATGGAAGTCTACTACCAGGACTACGAACCTGCGGAGATCGAGACGTTCCGGCAGCTCGCCGAACGTTTCGGGCTGCTCACGCTCGGCGGCAGCGACTACCACGGCCTCGGCGGCCCGCAGCAGCGCGAGCCGGGCAACATCCCGCTGCCGCCGGAACCTGTCGAGCGCCTGTTCAAGCTCGCCGAGCAACGTGGCTCCGCCGGCCAGGCCAGGACCACGCCGAAGTAAAATGGCCGCCGACGCCGGCACCCTCTTCTGCGCGCGGCATCCCAGCGTCGAGACAGTGCTGCGTTGTGGCCGCTGCGAAACGCCGATCTGCCCGAAGTGCGTCGTCTTCACTGACGTTGGCGCACGCTGTCCCACCTGCGCGCCCCGCCGCAAGCTGCCGCAGTTCGAGGTCGGACCGGTGTGGCTTGCCCGCGGGGCGCTTGCTGCCGCCGCCGCCGGCGCGGTAGTAGGCGCGCTCTGGGGACTGCTCTTGCCCGGCACTTTCGGCCTGCTTGGCATCCTGGTTGGCGCGGGCGTTGGCTATTGTATCGGTGAGGCTGTTGCAGTCGCGACGAACCGCAAGGCCGGCACGGTCCTGCAAACGATGGCGGGCATCGGTGCTGTTCTTGCCTTCCTGGTGCATAACGCCGTCGCCGGCCACGCACTCATACCTACAAACGACATCTGGGGCATCGGCGCCGCCCTCGCTGCGATCTTCGTCGCGGTAGGCCGTCTCCAGTTCTAGCGGAAGAGCGACGTAATGAAGAGCGCGATCAGGAGGAATCCGGCGATCAGGACGATTCGGATGACTTCTCCCTGCACATAGCTGTAATCGCGGTTCACGTGGCGCTCCAGGCGCCCGTGGGCGTCCCGTACGGGCATATCGCCCGACCTGGCAGGCCGAGTGTCGACTGCTACCGCGCCACCGTCGCCCTGGTAGCCTTCCGCGTCGGACCCATCGACATCACGCGCTGCTTCCTTCGGCGCCGCCTCAAACTCGTACGGAATCGCCGTTTTCCGGAGCTTGCGTCTCTTTGTGGTGGTGGCCGGCGGACGGTGGTACTTGCGTGGCAATGCTAAATGGTGTCTCCCGTTCGAAAAAGTCCACTATATTATACGGGGATCGTCGTGCCTGCGTCACCGGACGGTTCGTTGACCGCGCGATGGCCGACGAATAGAATTTACTGGTACGGCCCCGTGGTGTAGCGGTTAACATGCCACCTTGTCACGGTGGAGATCAGGGGTTCGAATCCCCTCGGGGTCGCCATACTAGAAACTCAGATCCCGCCAGGACCTTGTGTCTGGCGGCTTTGTTAAGGTGAGAGCGCGCTGATTAGAGAAGTTAGTGGCGGCGGCCTACCTCAGACGAATGGGCAGGCTGTATCGCTTTCGAGGATACGGTAACCCGTGCGGGCGCTTTTGGTTCATCGGGATCGAAGAACGGGGCGATGGCATAGTTGAGGAGCTCCGGGTGCGCCTCAAGTACCGCGAAGTCGAAGACTTGCTGTACTCACAATCGCCTGAAATCTGGGGACATTCCAAGCTTTGGCAGGACTTCAACCCGGATAGGTTAATTCCCACATGGTCAGCAATGATCCGGTTCGTCTTGCGCCTCAATGGCGATCCCGAATGGAAAGACCCAGAACGCATCCGCAAATACCAGAAAGAGAGCCTCGGCAAGCTTGACGGAGAGACGTTCCTCGCGGACATCCTGCCGCTACCCAAACCATCAGATGCGTACTAGCCGGATTTTTGGCCATTCCACGATTGGGATGAATATGCTCGGGCCGTGTTGCCCGAGCGCATTGAAATGTTTGCCGACCTTATCACGGCCAACACGCCCGATTACGTGTTCTGCTACGGCAAGGGGTATTGGCCACACTTCAAAGAACTCTTGCCAAACGCCACCTTCAAACAGCTAGATGGCGGCCGGTTCGAAGTGGCACAGTTCGGCGCTACGACACTCGTCCTGACGCCGTTTTTCTCGCCGCGAACCGGAATGGGAGCCGCTCAGATCGAGTCCCTATCGGTATCGCTGCTGGCCCTTCGAAGCGAGGGCTCTAGTTAAGCGCAAGGTGCTTAGGCCCGCGACTCCAGGTCCAGCGCGACGCCGTTTATGCACCAGCGCTCCCCGCCGGCTTCCCGCGGGCCGTCGTTGAAGAGATGGCCCAGGTGGGACTGGCATCGTGCGCAGCGGACCTCCGTGCGAGTCATCCCGTGCGACTTGTCCTCTATCAACTTGACAGACGCCGGTGAGACCGCCTCGGTGAAGCTGGGCCAGCCGCTGCCGGAGTGGAACTTCTTGCCGCTATCGAACAACGGGTTCCCGCACGCCCCGCAACGGTAGATGCCATCGTCCTCGGAATCGACGTACGGGCCGGCGAAGGCTCGCTCCGTCCCTGCCTGCCGCAGCACGGCGTATTGCTCCGGCGAAAGCAGCCGCCGCCACTCTTCGTCGCTGGAAGGTAGGTCTTTCAGCATGTCTCCAATTCCCCCAGACTAAGTATAACCATCTAGCACAGCCGGCTCTGATCGACAATCGCCACTGGCAGAGTCGGTGGCTGCACGAACGCCGGGTTCTGAAAGTCGAACATCTCCAGCATAGGGTCGGCGTTCGCGTCTCGCTGCGTCAACGAAGGCAGGCCGAACCGCGTCTCAATAAACCGCAGAATGGATGTGTGGTCGTGAACAACATGGGAAACGAAATGCTGCTTCGAGAACGGCGAGATCACCGCCACCGGCACGCGGATCCCGTAGCGATCGAAGCCACCTGACTGATCGCCGGAACCCGTCATCGGAGCGATGTTGTCGGGGGGCGTCGCTGCCGGCGGCGCAACGTGGTCGTAGAAGCCGCCGTGCTCGTCCCACTCCAGGAACAGCGCCGAAGACGGCCACTCGGGGCTCGTGAAGAGGCCGTTGATCACGTCCGAGACGAACTTCTCGCCCACCTGGACGTTGGCCGGCGGATGCTCGTCATTCTCCACGTTCGGAGTACCGGCGAACACCGGATCGACGAACGACACCTGCGGCAGCTGGCCCGCCGCCGCGTCCGTGTAGTAGTTGGCGATCGGCACGATGTGCCCGGTGGCCTTGCGGACGTATGCGAAGAAGGCGCTGTACGGAAACTCCGACGAGTAGATCTTCCAGCTAACCCCGGCCTGGTTCAGCAGGTTGTAGATAGACGTCTGTGAGAACTCTGACCCAGACGGCGGCAGGCCGTTGGCAACGTGCCCGAACGAAGTGCCCGAGTATAGGTAAAACCGGTTCGGCTGCGTCGGCCCCAGGATCGACGAGAAGTAGCGGTCTCCCATCGCGAACGTATCGAACAGCCCGTAGTAAAACGGCAGGTCCGTCTGGTTGTAGTACCCCATCGCGCGGCTGCCTGACGGGTCGGCGTGTGAGACGTTCTGCTTTGTGAAGCCGTCCATCGCGCCGTTATTCCACGCCAGGTGCGTCCCGTTCCACGAATGATCCAGGTCTGATATCTCGCATAGCCGCGTCTGGTGAAAAGCCGCGATTGGCGGGCCGCCGGGATTCGCCGGGTCCGGGTTGGACGCGGTGGCCGGCTCCGCCTCCACGTCCAGCGTAGGATCGTAGTTGTGCAGCTGCCCCAGGTAATTGTCGAACGAGTGGTTCTCCTGCATCAACACAACGATGTGATCGATCGGGATCTTGTCGTGCAGCGCCGGGTCCAGCGTCGGTGGCGGATCTGTCTTCGTTGGACTGGCCGCCGACGGCGATGTGGTCGTGGTGG
>DAINDD010000047.1:0-11418 GCA_036732045.1 Chloroflexota bacterium | reverse complement strand
AATCACGACAATGCAGACGGCCACCACAACACCCGCGAACGTCCGCATGCCTAAGGAGATGCCGTCGCCGAGCTCGATGCGCCCGAACCAGAACCGACACCGAGCACCGCCAGCGCCTGGTCCAGGAAGTGATCGGCGAGGTGCCAGCTCCCATCCTCCCATTTGAGGATCGCCGTATCGGTCACGGGTATGTTGCCGGAGGGCAGGGCCAGGTTCAGCGTGGCGTCGACCTCCGCGTCATCGCCGGTCACCCGCTTCGCCGTGATCTCCTGGATCTGCAGCTTTGGTACCACCCCGACGAGCTGCCGCACGTTGTCCAGCGCGTGTTGAATCGCCTGCACGGTAGTGCTCTGGCGGCGGTCGGCGCTCAAGGCGTTGTAGAACCCCTGGATGTCGTTGGTGTTGAGGCGATCGAGGATGGCGTGGAGGTCCGGCTCCGGGTCCGGCCGGCTGCCGTTAGGCGTGTTCGTGTTTGCGGTGGGCGTGCTGTCACCGCTACATCCCCATGCAATACTCACAACCAAAAGCACAGCGGCCACCGCCAGGGCTGACCTCATTGACGCCCGGATCGCAAAAGCATTCATAATCCCAAGTTACACCAGTGCAGTCGCCCGTGCATGAAAGCGTCACCCCGAGCGCCCTATGAGGCTCCGATGTCCGCAGTCAGCAGCCGTTGCTGGATCGCCTCCAACGTCGGTACGCCTTCCACGCCCACGCCCTCAATCACCAGCGACGCCGCGCACGCACCGTATCGCGTCGCCTCCCAGGGCGCGCCGGTCTCCGCGTAGCGCGCCAGGAACCCCGTCGCGAACGTGTCGCCCGCTCCCGTTAGATCGATCGGGTCGGCCGCATACGCGTCGAAACGTCGCCACTCCCGGCGGTAGCAGATGTCCGCGCCGCCATAACCGCGCGTGAAGGCCAGCACATCGACCAGTGTGCTCCAATCCGCCAGCGCGGCCGGCGCCTCCTCCAACGACAAGTCCTCGTCCGAGAGGAACAGCGTCTTCGCCCGCTTCAGGACAGCCGCCGCATCCCAGTCCTGCGGCGCGACTGGCCGCACCCGGGAATCCGCTCCTACCTCGCGCAGCCAGCCTTGCGCGCCGGCGCCGATTAGCGTGTCAGCGGAGAACGCCTGCGCCAGCGACTGGTCGATCTCGCCCGCCACGGGCCCCAGCAGGACGATGCGAGCGTTGCGCCACATTTCCGGCAAGTGCGCAGCCGTCAGCATCGTGGCGCGCTGGGGCACCCACTGCTCGCGGCGGCCGCCCGACGGGTAAACGTTGCGCATCTGCGTCGTCCGCTCGCTCGGAACGACGACGACCTCGATGCCCCGGAACAGGTCGGCTACAGGAAGGTCAGTGGCGCAGGCCGTGAGGATGGCAGTGCGAAGGCCCAGGTTCTGCGCCAGCAGCGAAGCGTAGGAGGCCGCGCCGCCCAGTCGCCACACCTCGCCGCCGCCGTCCTCAGGTACCAGGTCCTGGACGACGTGCCCAACGACAAGGAAGTCCGGCGCGCCGGGCAACATGCGCTAACGTTGGTAGCGGTCGCGTCTGCCGCCGCCTCCCCGGCCCTCGCGACCGTCGCCTCCACCGCCGCCCTTGGGGCGGATCACGATCTTCCGTTCCTCACCCATTCCGACCGAGCCCGTCACCACGTCCGTGTCCTCTGACAGCGCCAGGTGGATGATCCTCCGCTCATTCGCCGGCATCGGCTCCAGTGTCATCGGCCTGCGCGACGTACGGACGCGCTCGGCCATCCGATGCGCCAGCCCCTGCAGCGTCTCTTCGCGGCGGCGGTGGTAATGCTCAACGTCCACTGTCACCAGCACGCGGCTGCTGGTCTTGCGCGTCATCATTACGTTTACCAGGTACTGCAGCGCCGATAGCGTCGTCCCGCGGCGCCCGATCAGCAGCCCCAGGTCCTCGCCCTCGACGTCCAGCACCGCGCTGGCCCGGCCGATGCCGTCCGCCGGTGTCTCCGGCTCCCGCACGGATACGTCTGCGTCGATGTCCATCATTCTAATCAGGTTGCGCAGGAACTCTTCCGCTGCCAGCACCTCTTCCGAGTCCAGGTCCGCCAGGTCGACCGCCTCGCGGCTATCTTCGATGTGACCTTCGCGAGGCTCGTCGTCGTCTTCCTCCACCTGGCTCATCGGGCGCGCCGTCTCGCCTTCCAACGCGGTCACCCGGACGCGCGCCTGCTCGCCGCCCAGCCCAAAGAGGCCGCCCTTCCCCGCGGTCAGCACCTCAATACTCACCTGCGAGCGCTTGAGGCCCAGTTCCTCCAGCGCGATGTCGATCGCCTCATCGACGTTTCTTGCGCTTACCTCTACGCTTTCCATACTGCGACCTCGCTTCTCCACGCGCCGAAACGTCCGGCTCGTGCTGACCTTGTTGATCGGCGGAAATATCCTCCGGCTCGATGTCCGCCTCGCGCAGCTTACCGGGGCGCGCAGCGGGGGCGGGAGCCCCGGCCGGGAACGGAAGGAGTTGGCGCCAGCTGAGAACCTTCTTGCCGTACACGTAGTAGCTGGCGAAAAGGCTGAAAACGTTTGTGACCACCCAGTACACGCCGACGCCGCTGGGCAGGTTCAGCGTGATGAACATCAGCATCATCGGCACCATCCACGTCATCATCTGCTGCTGCTGCTGTTGCTGGGGGCTGGCGTTCGGAGTGATGCTGAGCTTCTGCTGGACGTACGTGCTGAGGCCGACCATCAGCGGCAGCACATACGTCGGGTCCGGATGGCCCAGGCTGAGCCAGAGGAAGTGTTGGTTCAGCGGGATCTGGTTCTGCAGGGGTCCGAACGGATAGAGCCGCTGCGAGAGACCTACCAGGCTCTCCGGGCTGCCGCCGACGGTGTAGACGAACGCCCGGTACAGCCCCATGAAGACGACGATCTGGATCAGGAACGGCATGAAGCAGCCGAGCGGGTTGATGTGATTTTCCTTGTACAGCTTCATCATCTCTTCTTGGCGGCGCTTTGGGTCCTTGTGCTTCTTCTGCATCTCCGCGATCTGCGGCTGGATCGACTGCATCGCGCGCGTCGATTCCAGCTGGCGGATCGTGAACGGTATCGTCAGCAGGCGCAGGACGACGGTGAAGAGGATGATCGCCAGCCCGAACTGCCCGAAGACGAGCAAGTTCAGCAAGAGCAAAATGTTGATCAGCGGGTTGATGAAGACGTCATTCCACGGGTTGCGCCCGGCCAGGAACAGCGTGATCACGAGGACCAGCATCCCCGCCACGATCAGCAGCGGCAGCGAGTTGCCGCGCCGCTTGGCGGGAGTTGCCGCGGCCGTCATTGGCTAACCACCTCTACCGTCCGGCCGGCCGCCGGGTCGAGCGTGAACAGATGCCCGCTTTCCGTGACGATGTACACAGTGACCCCGCTGCCACTTGATGGGCTCGCCGAGGGCGCCACTGACCCTGTTGCGGACGCCGTTGGGCTGGGTGTCACCGTGGCTGACGCGCTCGCGGTCGGCGAAGGTGTTGCCGAAGAGCTCGGCGCAGTGCTGCCCTCGACGACCAGCGCCGTCGCCAGCACGTCTTCGTTCAGCAGGTTCGGCTGGCCGATCGAGGCGCCCGTCTTCGGGTCGATCCGGTACACCTCGCCGCCGTTGTCGGTCACGACCAGCACGCCACCGGCCAGCACCGCGCCCGAGCGGATCGGGTTCTGCGCAATGAAATCGGCGCTCCACAGCGACTTACCCGTCGTCCCGTCCAGCGCCTTGACTTCGCCGGCCAGGTCGGTTGCGTAGACCGTCGTGCCGTCCACCACCGGCGGCCCCCAGAACCAGTTCTTCCCGGACGCCGACCACTTCTGCTGGCCGCTTGTCGTATCCACCGCGTAGATGTTACCGCCAATGCCTCCCACGATGACTGTATTGTCGCCTACCAGCGTGGGCGGCGTCAGCAGGCCTCCGCTCACTTTGAACGGCGCAGCCCAGACCGGCTTCAGCGTCGCCGGGTCCAGCTTCCAGAGCTGCCCGGCCATCGTCGCCAAGTACAGCGCGTCCTTCGTCAGCAGCGGCGTCGCCCAGGCCTCGCCGTAGTTGAAGCGGTCCTTCTGGGCACCTGTCGCCGGATCGAGCAGGTGCAGATAGCCGTCCGTCGCCGCCACGTTCAAGCCGCTGGCACCCAGAATCGGCGCCGCCAGTATGGCAGCGCCCGTATCCATCCGCCAGGCGCACGTCCCGTCCGAGCGTTTCACCGAGTACACCGCCCCGTCGTACGACGCGAAGTAAACGTTCGAGCCGTCAACAGCCGGCGCGGCATAGATGCCGTCGATGGTGTACTGCTGCGACGCCCCGCTGCCGCAGGCGAACGGGCCGCTCGGCGGGAACGTCCAGATCTTGTTGTACGTGCCCGCGTCGATCGCCGTCAGCTGGCCCTTCTGGAGCGTGACGTAGAGCACCTTGTCGGCCAGCTGCGGTTGCGCCCACCCCCTTGAGCCGGCGACCTTGGCACAGCCGGCGGCGATCACGGCGAGGACGATAAGCGGCAGCAGCACCTGTATTGCCCGGGCCCTGTGTTGTATCGTCGTCTCCTTCAGATTCTCGCCGTCATATAACCGGGTCGTAGCCGCCGTGGCTCCATGGATTGCAGCGCAGCAGTCGCCACACAGTCATCCCGATGCCCTTCAGCACCCCGTGCCGCTCGATCGCCTCGTGCGCGTACTCCGAGCACGTCGGCTGGTAGCGGCAGCCCGGTGGCAGCGTCGGCGAGATGTTTCGTTTGTAGAATCGGATCAGCCCCAGCGCAGCGCCTCTCATGGCTCGGTGCCCCCTGTTTGATGCTCGTTGCTTGTTGTTTGAGGCGCAGCCATCCCGCCCTTCGCCAGCAGCCGCGACACAGACGTCCTCAGCTCGGCAAACTCGGCCTTCGCTGCTGTCGTCTTGGCCGAAAGCACCACATCGAACCCTGTCCGCGCCGGCGTTTCGCGTGCGATCTCCCGCAGCCGCCGTCGAGTGCGGTTGCGGACGACGGCGCCGCCCAGCTTCTTGCTGGTCACGAAGCCGTAGCGGTTGTGGTCGAGGTCGTTAGGCAAAGTTCTCAAAACTAGCAAATGATCGGCCCAGATGCGCCCGCGCTTGAAGACAGCATCGAAATCGGCGCGGCGGCGTAGACGAAGGTCCCTGCGCAGGCCCACGGCTGGCCTTCCACATCCGATCCGTCCGCTCCGCCAGAGGCGGACGGGATCAGACGGTAAGCCGCCACCTGCCCTTGAGCATACGGCGCTTAAGGACGGCGCGGCCGTTATTGGACTGCATGCGCTTCATGAAGCCGTGCCTCCGCAGCCGCCGACGCTTTTTCGGCTGATAGGCCCGTTTTGGCAAAGGGGCGCCTCCCGTTTAGTGTGGCGTTGTATCTGTCGGCGCGGGTTCCGTATGGAAGGCGGACGTCGACAAGGCGCGCCAATCCAAATTATAGGGTTGGCGGCGTTAGAGGGTCAAACAACGGAAGGGATAAGAGATGGAGGCCGCGAAAGCCGGCAACCATGACGAGTTAGAACCGCCCCAGGCGGATTCACACCCGCTGGCTGACATCGAGATCCATGAGTTCAGGGAAGTACTGCGCGACCGACCAGCGTACGGCAGGCCACGGAGCGTTGCAATAAACGCCTTCTGCGTGTCGCGTATCAAAGCGGATCTTGACGACTCAAAAAGGGGGGACGCGGGTTGATTTCGTTTGGTAATTTCGTGTTTTGGGATTACGGAGTAACTCTAGAATTACACATCAATGGCGGTGTCGATTTATATCTGCGCGGCGCGGGCCGTCTTTAATGTTGACCGATTATTGGTGCAGTTTTGTGGTCGAAAAGAGGCATATTATGTTCAGCGAATTCCTTCTGTTTGGTTAGCGTTCCCATCCATCATCCGCAGTTTGCGTTTTCGTGTCTTGGGATTATGGAGTTAGAGGGTCAAACAACGGAAGGGATAAGAGATAGGGGCCGCGAAACCGGACCCCAGAGAGTTCGGGATCCGCAGCGTCGCCATCAGCGCTCCGAGAATTGCACGCAAGGCCCTCGGCCACACGTGGGGGTTCGCGATTCACGCGCGATCAGGCTCCTTTGGGCTCTAGCGCACCTCGATGGCTCAGTGGACCGTTAGCCCGCCCCCTCGCGATTCACGCGACCATCACGGCGGTATGTCGTAGGTCCAGCGTGGGGCGTGTCTTAGAGCGGAAACCTCTCGATTTATCAACTGCCGAACCATTCGCCGCTCAACGTCGGTTCCTGAGCGCGCTGCATATCCAAGCCACCTGACGAAGTCGGGGGTGCTCCAGGCGTCAATTTCTGGGTGAACTGCCGATGCAAGAAGCTCGACTCGAAGTCGCCCAATCAACGCCTCAGAGTCCTGGGTCTTCTTCCGCATTGCGCCCACGGGGCCGTCCGCCCCGAATCGAGGATCGTCATACGCCGCTATCATCTCGTCCAATATCTCAATCAATTTCCGCGCGGTGGGAACATTCCGCACACATAGGGTGAGGAAGTTCTCACCGCTTGCCGCCAATCGGATCATCTCAAGTCCGTCATCGACTAGCTCTATCCGAGAAAAGTCGTAGAGTTCAATCGTTATAGCCGGGCGGGACAAGGCAGCAGGAGGATTATGAGTACCAAATGTTCTCGCGACAACGCTCCCCTTAGGGGGTCGCGAAAATAGATCACGAATACCCCTGGAAGCCTTGGGGTTACGAATGACTTCGCACTGCTTGCCTAGCAACGATCCCAAGGCGGTCCGAAAGGCCCGGATGATCATCATATCTTCCAGAGAAATGGCTATCTCACCATAAAGAGTGTTGGGCCAATTGAAGCGGACACCGAATACGTCCAGGCGAGATATTCGTTTGGGATCATCGGCTTCGATGGTTAGGCTTACGTTCACGTTGTGCGTCCCTGACGGAAAAGATGGGGCCCTGGGTCACAGATTTGTCGCTCCAAGCCTACCTCAGTATCGGCGGCTCCAACAGTCCGCCGTACGCCGGGATCGTGTGGTGACCCTGCCCCGCTTTTCCGGACACCTACACTGTGGCGAGATGATCGGTAATCCGAACCTTCGAGAGTCTAGCCACAAAGCCATTTTCGAACCTATCGTACGGCGTTCCTACGCGAGTCGGCAGTCTCCTACGAGCCGGTCAGGGAGAAGCAACCCGAAGGTCCGGTTTTTGCAGCCCCCATCTCTTATCCCGTCAAACGCGGAACGATAAGCAAAGTTGAGGATTGACATCCACGCTGCCCCGGTCGAGGATGGCGGCAGTCCATCGGACCAAGGAGTTTGATTCGTGGAGACAGACAGAGAGGTTGCTGCTTCGGAGCTGGATGACCAGCTCTTTTCATCAGCACCAGACGACCCGCAGGTGCCTGATCCGTACCCTCGTCAAGCAGGCGAAGAACTCGCTGTTTTTGCAACGCCAATTGACCCTGATGTTCAGACTCTTCTCGATCAAATGGACGATCGCAGTCTGATAGTCAATCCAGACTTCCAGCGGCAAAGCGTGTGGATGGGGCCGCGACAGAGCAGACTCATCGAATCGTTGATCGTAAACATACCTATCCCCCCGTGCTATTTCGCGGAAGATGCAAATGGAATTCGTGTTGTAGTCGATGGTCAGCAACGCCTGCGAGCAATCGAACAGTTCCGGGCGGGCCAGTATGCGTTGAGCGGCTTGGAGATCCGCGACGACCTGAACGGCAAACGTTGGACGGACTTGGCGCCGCGCGATGCCCGCAGAATAGTCCGACGGGTGCTGCGTACAATCGTGATCTCGCACCTCTCCGACCCCGATATCAAGTTCGAGATTTTTCGTCGACTCAACACGGGCGGAGTGCCACTAACCGAGCAAGAGATTCGCAACGCGGTCTACCGGGGGAAGTTCAACTCTCTGCTGGATAGACTCGCGCGGAACGAAATGTTCCTGGGGCTACTGCGACGAACTTACCCTGACCTACGCCTGCGTCATCACGAGTTAGTGCTGCGATTTTTCGCACTCGACCACCAACTTGGGAACTATCAACCACCGCTGAAGAAGATTCTGAATAGCTACATGGACAGCGCCAGGGATTTCGACGTTGAGGTATTGGAACTACTGCAACAACGGTTCCTAGCCGCGATGTCTGCGGTAGGTACTGTGTTTGGAGGAGACGCGTACCGCCGTTTTCGCGTAGAGGAAGAGGGAGAGGCACTGCGTGAAGCCGAGGAACTGACCTCGGGGGAACTCGCGGCTTCCTATGAGACGGTCGTCAGCAAGGCAGTTTACGATCTCGAAATGATCGGGTTGGTGGATATCCCCCCGGGCGAACTTGAGGTAAAACGCCAAGCCATCCGTACTGCGTTCGAAGGCCTGAGCACGGAAAGTGAAACCTTTGTCGACGTGCTTTCGAGGGCGACTGATCACCGGTCTCGCTTCTATACGAGGATGAGGCTCTGGGGGGAGAGGCTCGCTAACGAGGGGATCGATGCTCCGTTTTTCCATCGTCTCCCGTCCGACAGCTGACGGCAGACCGGATGACATGGGAGAGTCACGAGCTCTAGGCGGCTTCCTCGCGTCACGAAGTGAGGTCTCGTTTATCCTGAAGATGGCTAAGTTGGCGGAGGCCGCTCCCGCTGTGGGACATCGCCTATCGCCTCAACAGCTCCTGCTTCGAGTCGGCATGGTTGTTCTTGTTGGAGCTCTTCATGACTACCTCGAAGAGTTGATGGAGGAGTTTGGCGACTTCCTCGGCTCGGATTTCGACAAGTTGTCACCCATTGGGCAGAAGTACATCACGCTGCAGATTCATGGGCGACTCGCGGGTGCCTTTGCTGACAGCACGGAGGAAGAGATGGGGGACCCCAACGAACAGAAGAAGTTCTTGACGGCCGTAAAAGAGTGCTCAGGGTGGCTTACCGATCCGACGAAACTCTCAGCTTCGACGTCTCGGACTCGAATCGAAGGATTCTTCAAGTTTGGTTCAGAGGCGATCAATCGTGCACTCACGCAATTTCGAGATGACGGGACAAATTTCTTCGGTTGGCTTGCTACGGACCCGACCTACACCACTTACTTTGGCCGATTGGATTCAGCTATCGCAATGCGCAATGAGGTGGCTCATGGAGCAGTTCGTAGCCAGATGACGATGCATGAGTTCAGAACTCACCGAGTTACGGTGAATAGATTCGTCCGGAAGTCGGAGACATATGTCTGGCCGACCCTTGAGACCGCACGCCTGGCCAGCACGTCCGCGCCGACCCCAGCCACCCCCTGATACCCTGAACCCGGGCGTCCAAAGCCCGGCGTCTCTGAACCCGCCGTGCCGAGGACGCCCCTTCTCGCCCGTCCAACTTCCAACATCCAACCTCCTTCCGGCATACTAGCCCCATGGCCCTAACCCCCGAAGAAGTCCGCCACATCGCCCACCTCGCACGCCTTGGCCTCACCGACGAAGACGTCGAGAAGTTCAGCCACCAGCTCTCCGACATCCTCGACTACTTCGAGCGCCTCAAGGCCGTCGACACGGCCGGCGTCCCCCCCACCGCTTACCCGCTCGACCTCCACAACGTCATGCGCGACGACGAGCCAGACCGGCCCGCCGACCCCGAGGACATCCTCAAGAACGCCCCCCAGCGCGACGGCGACCACTTCCGCGTCCGTGCCGTCCTAGACCAGTGAGAGCAAATGAGCAATCGAGCAAGAGAGCATCTACATCGGTACGTGATGCTCCCATGCTCCAAGGCCGGGAAAAGTATGAGCAGGCGACCATGCCAGGGCTAGAGCACAAGACCTCGCCTGTGATGCTCCCATGCCCCCGTGCTCCCATGCTCGGCGCAGAAGGACGCCCCGCATGAGCGACGACCTCACTCGCCTTACCATCTCCGAGGCCGCCGCGCTCCTCCGCCAGAAGCAGGTCTCCTCCGTCGAGCTCACCCGCGCCGCCTTCGACCGCATCCGCGCCATAGAGGACCGCATCCACGCCTTCATCACGCTCACCGAAGAGCGCGCCCTCCAGCAGGCCCAGCGCGCCGACGACATGCTCGCCAGGGGCGTGGCTACCCCTCTCACCGGCATCCCAGCCGCGATCAAGGACGTCATCTCGACAAGCGGCGTGCGCACCACCTGCGGCTCGAAGATCCTAGAGAACTTTGTCCCCATCTACGACGCCAACGTGATCACGCTCCTCGACGAGGCCGGCTTCGTGATGGTCGGCAAGACCAACATGGACGAGTTCGCCATGGGCTCCAGCGGCGAGAACAGCGCCTACGGCCCGACGCGCAACCCCTGGGCCCTCGACCGCGTGCCCGGCGGCTCCTCGGCGGGCTCAGCGGCCGCGGTGGCCAGCGGCATGGCCTGCTACGCGCTCGGCTCCGACACCGGCGGCTCGATCCGGCAGCCGGCCGCGCTCTCCGGCGTCGTCGGCCTGAAGCCAACCTACGGCCGCGTCTCCCGGTTCGGCCTCGTCGCCTTCGCCTCTTCGCTCGACCAGATCGGTCCGTTCACGCGCTCCGTCCGCGACGCGGCGCTCGTCTTCGAAGCGATCGCCGGCCACGACCAGCGCGACTCCACCTCGGCCGAGATCGCCGTGCCGTCGATCGCCGAATCACTCGGCGGCGACCTCAAAGGCCTGCGCGTCGGCGTCCCCCGCGAGTACTTCGTCGAGGGCATGGACGAAGCCGTCCGTGAGGCAGTCGAAGGCGCGATCCAGCAGATGGCCTCGCTCGGCGCCGAGATCGACACCGAGGTCACGCTGCCCTCGACTGGCCTCGGCGTCGCCGTGTACTACATCATCGCGCCGTCGGAAGCGTCCTCGAACCTGGCGCGCTACGACGGCGTCAAGTACGGCTTCTCCCGTCAGGACGGCGCCGGCATGTGGGAGAACATGGAGCGAACGCGCCAGTTCGGCTTCGGCGAAGAGGTCAAGCGACGCATCATGGTCGGCACCTACGCCCTCTCCGCCGGCTACTACGATGCCTACTACCTGAAGGCCCAGCAGATCCGCACTTTGATCCGCCGAGAGTTCGACGCCGCGTTCGGCAAGTACGACGTGCTGGTGACGCCGGTCAGTCCGACGCCCGCCTTCAAGATCGGCGAGAAGACGGACGACCCGTTGCTGATGTACCTGAACGATGTCTGCACGATCCCGGTGAACATCGCCGGCCTGCCCGGCATCTCGCTCCCCTGCGGCTTCGCGGCCGCCCCCGACGGCGCGTGCCTGCCGATCGGCGTGCAGATCCTCGCCAAGCCTTTCGACGAAGCGACCCTCTTCCGCGCCGCCTTCGCCTACGAGCAGTCAACAGACTGGCACAAGCAGTTCCCGCCGCTCTAGTGGTGTGTCGCGGATTTGGTGATCCGGTCGAGGGTGGCTTGTCCGCGGGCGACTTTGTCGAGGATCCGCCGTGCCTGCCATATCCGGGCCACCGTGTCCTTGCCGATCCCGTACCG
>DAINDD010000046.1:0-22953 GCA_036732045.1 Chloroflexota bacterium | reverse complement strand
CGACGCTGCCGTTGCAGTCCACGTCTCCCCAGATCACTAAGTTGGCCGAAGCCGAGGGGGCCGAGCGATGCCCTGATATGAGTGCCACGCCGACGCAGAAGGTCGCGACCAATACGAAGCTGATTACACGGCGAAGGGTGACGTTCATGTTGAGTAACCTCAATTCGGTCCGGAGTCGGATCAGTTCGGGTCACAAGCCCGGTTCGCTAGGCTGAAGCCTGCAGGGCCTAAACGTCCGCCAGTGGCGGGAGCATACCACAGGTCAACCAGCCGGAGTAGCCGTCGTCTTAACCCGGATCAGGCCGCCTTTAGTACGCCACCCTGCCGCCGTACCCCGCGCGTGAGGCCACACATCGCCCCAAAATCGCCCGTACGAGCTTGCTGTCGCCGCCAATCAGAGCGTCCATGTGACCTAACCGAACGGCCAAGATCGGAAAGGAGCACGGACATGGCAATCGCGGATCGCAAATTCAAGGGCGGGGAGCGGCTGGTGTCCACCGGCAAGAAGTACGCCGGTCGCACGGTCGACGTCGTCAAGACGAAGGACGGCCTGATCTACCGGCTCGATGACGGGCAGGAGTTCAAGAGCCCGAGCGCGGCGGGCGCGGCGGTGTTCGGCAAGGGCCGAACCTGCAATGGCTGGGCGTTCTGGAGCATTGCCGTGCGTCATAGTGAGCCAACTACCCTCGGGACGAAATTGCCACCAGACGATGGGTGGCGTGCGGTGCTTGTCGCGGTTCCAAAGGTAGTTCAGTACCCAAAGGGGGGCTGGCTTTGAGCCATCCGGAGCCGAATAGGGCTGCACGTCCTTCATCGCTGTCCGCACATCTTCGGACAGCCTACTGAGCCCGGAATGACAGAGGTGCGCTAGTCGCTGCCGCCCGCGATGGCGGGGACGGCCGGTTCCGGCGTCGGGTGGCCGTCGAAGGAGAGCCGCGGGATGACGCGATCCAGCCAACTGGGCATCCACCAGTTCCACTTGCCCATCAACTGCATGAGCGAAGGCACGAGGATGAGACGGACAATCGTGGCGTCGATGAAGATGGCGGAGGCGAGGCCGATGCCGAACTCTTTGATGACGCGCTCGTTGCCGAGCGCGAACGACCCGAACACGGCGACCATGATGGAGGCGGCGGCCGTGATTACGCGCGTGGTCATGGAGAGGCCGCGGGCGACTGCGTCCGAGTTGTCCCCGCTGATCAGGTACTCTTCGCGGATACGGCTGACGAGGAAGACCTCGTAGTCCATAGAGAGGCCGAAGAGGACGGCAAAGAGCATCATCGGCAGGAAGGCTTCGACCGGGCCGGTGCGGCTGACGCCGAGGATGCTGCCGAACCAGCCCCACTGGAAGACGGCAACCAGGATCCCGAAAGAGGCACCAATGGAGAGCAGGTTCATGAGAGCGGCTTTGATGGGCACGACGATAGAACGGAAGACGGCCATGAGAAGCAGGAAGCTGAGGGCGATGACGGCCGCGAAGAAGATTGGAAGGCGTGACGACATGTGGTTACTGACATCGATGAAAAGGGCCGTGGAGCCGCCGACGAGCGGTTGCCCACCGGAGCCGGCGAAGTCCTTGCGGAGGTTGCTTCGTAGCTGATTGATCAGGTCCACGGTGGCCTGGTCTTGCGGCGCGGACTTCGGAAGGATAGTCATGACCGCGGCGGTCTGGGCGTCGTTAATGCGGACTGAGGAGACGCTAGCGATATCGCCCAGGCCGGAGACGAACTGCGGCAGTTGCTGGGCGGTTGCGACGGCTCTGGGGTTGTCGATGCTGACTCCGACGACGATGGGCCCGTTAGTGCCCGGCCCGAACCCTTCGCTGACCAGGTCGTACGCCTTGCGGGTAGTGTAGGCAGGCGGATCACTGCCAGCGTCCGAACTTCCGAGGCGGAGGCTTATAACGGGGATCGCGATGGTCAGAAGGATAGCCAGAGAGACGCCAAGGCAGATGAGAGGGTTGCGCTGCACGAACCGGCTAAGGCGGTAGCCGACGCCGGTCTCCGTCTCGGTGGCGGCCGCATGCAGTCCGGGAATGCGCCAGCGATCCAAATGGGGACCGATGTAACGCAGGAGGGCGGGCAGGACGAAGATGGCGACGGACACGCTGCAGCCCACGACTATTGCGCCGGCCGTGCCTACCCAGCCGATGCTGGTGATTCCAGACGCCCAAAGGCCGAGGAGGGCGATGACAACCGTGCCGCCCGCGAAGAAGACGGAGCGCCCGGCCGTAGAGGCGGCGATGACGGTGGCGTCTTCGTTGGACAGGCCGCGTTCACGCGCTTCGCGGTAACGGGTGACGATGAGGAGAGCGTAGTCGATGCCGACGCCAATGCCGATCATCGCGCCGAATTCCGCAGTGAAGGACGGCATGCTGGCGACCGACTGCAAGAGGCCGACGAGTAAGAAGCCGGAACCGAGGCCGATGAGTGCAGTGAGGATAGGGAGCCCCATGGCGATGAGGGAGCCAAAAGCGAGGATCAGGATGATGATGGCGGCGGCAATGCCGATCAGTTCGGTGCTGCCGGGAGGCGTCCGTTCAGCCTTTTGGGGAATTGAGCCGCCGGCCTCAACCTCGAAGCCGGCCTTCGTCTGGGAATGGATGGCGTCAATCAGCGCCTGAGCGGTAGAGCGGCTCACATCGGATGCGCGGATGTCGTACTGGACGGAGAGACGGGCGATCGTGCCGTCTGCGGAGATGCCTTTGGCGTCTTGGTAGGGAGATGAAACGCTGCTGACATCCGGCAACTGAGTGAGTGTCTGTCGCAATGAGTCGATTTGCGAATGCACACCAGAGTCGTTCACGCCAGCCGCTGTCTTGACAACGACGGTGGCGGTATCGCCAGCGGTGGAGGGGAAGCGTTGCTGAAGAAGAGTAAACAGCGTCTGTGCTTCAGAGCCGGGAATCGTGAATGAGTCCGTGGCTGCTGAGCCGGCCATAGAGAGGGCGACGGCAAGCAATACGACAACGACGCCGGCTGCGCCAAGAACGCCAAGGGCGTGGCGATGCGCAAACCGTGGCCAGCGCTCAAAGAGAAATGACTTGCCGTTCATGCTAGCTCCTGACCGTGGCGCGAGGTGATCGCGCTGACTGGCGTTTTGGTGGCCATCTGCTCGGGAGAGCACTGCCCGTCGTCTGGCTCGAGGCCACTGGTGGCCTCGAGCAGCTGCTCGAGGATTGAGCGAAGGGAGCGGGCCTGCTCTTCGGAAAGGCGTGAGGCGAACCCTTCAACGACGACGCGCTTGATGTGGGGCATCACGCGCTCCAGCAGCTCGTCCCCGGTGTCCGTGAGGGTGACGAGCGTCACTCGCCGGTCCGATGGATGCGGCGTGCGTCGCACAAGCCCAGCGAACTCGATGCGGTCCACCAGGCGCGTCATTCCGCTGGGGCTTGAGAGCAGGGCGGAGGCGAGCTCATGCATCGGCAGAGCGCCGTCGCTCTGGGCGACGCGGGCAAGCACCTCGAACCAGGTTATCGGGATCTGCTCGCGCTCCTGCAGCTCATGGTCGAGGGCAGCCCAGATGCGGGCGCGGACCTTCGCGAGGGCGTGCAGGGCGACGAACGATTCGCTGTACTGCTCGTCGAATTCCACGGCTATGAGGATATGCGCAGAATCGTTGCGCTGTCAACTATTGACACGTTAACGTTCTGTTGCGGGCCGCTGGACGTACGTTAGTTGGCCGGGACGACGAACTCGCCGCCGGCGGCCTGGTTGGACGGCTGGCGCTTCGTTTCGACCTTCTTCGCCGCCCAGAACGCTTCCGCGAACTTGTTGACGAGATCGAGAAGCTGCTCCGCTGCCTCTTTGTCGATGTTCTGGCGGGCCTTGGACGCGGTCTTCATGATGTTGTCGACGAGCTCGCCGAGGTCCTTCGGACTGTTGTCGGCTTTGAAGAAGTCGCCGCGGATGATCCGCACCTCGTGCTTCACGAGCTCACCGTGGTCGTCTTTGACCTTGGTGTAACGGGCGAGGGCGTGCATGTACTTGTCACGGGCGCCCTTGTCCATGGCCGGCGCCTCCATCGCCTCGATCAGCTGAACCATGCGCAGGACTGAGAGCGCGGCTACCTGCGCATAATGCGGGTCGTAGATGCCGCAGGGGATATCACAGTGGGCGAAGGCATCTTCCTGTGGGAAGAGCCGGTTGATCAGGGCGAACGCTTTCTGGGGTAGCATTTGGGGCCTCCTTAATTAAATCAGTGGGGGCGGATATCCACCTTAGAATGTAGCAGAGCCAGCCCATGCGCCGGAAGACCTACCGATACTTGTTGCGCTTCGCCTCACGCGTGCCGGGCGTCTACGCGACGCTGGCTTTCTTCGTGGCGCGGCGAATCACGGTGCGTGGCCGGAGCATGGCGCCGGCGTTGCTCCCCGGCGAGCGCCTGCTCTTCGACAGGCTGGCCTACGTTCGCAATCGGCCGCGCGCCGGTGATGTGGTGTGGGTCGCGCACCCACTGCGGCCTGAGCTGCGTATGGTCAAGCGCCTTGCCGGGGTTCCCGGGGACACGATCGGAGGACGCACGCTCGGACGAGGCGACTATTGGGTGCTGGGCGACAATGCGGACGAGAGCACGGACAGTCGCGAGTTCGGGCCCGTGCGACGACGCGACCTGCTGGGCCGGGCGTGGGTGCGCTACTGGCCGGCAGAGCGGTGGAGCGTGTTCAAGTGAGACTTCGACAGGCTCGGTCCCCGGCGAACGCGTCCTTCGACAGGCTCAGGATGAGGGGAACGCTGAGTGCTGACTTCTAGTAGTCGATGTTCGGCGGGAAGAGGGATTCGAGCTCCAGGCGGACGGGGTCGCCTTCGGGCAGGTAGCGGGAGAAGTCGCCCGCGGGTTGCGTGACCTTGCGGCCGCCGAGGAGGCTCTCATGCTTGATCTTCTCCTGGAGCAGCATCAAACCCGTCAGCAGCGATTCGGGCCGCGGCGGGCAGCCCGGCACATAGACGTCGACAGGGATGACCAGGTTGACGCCGGGGAGCGTGCTGTAGCCGTAAGCGAAGGGCCCGCCGATGGTCGCGCAACTGCCCATTGAGATGACATAACGTGGCTCGGCCATCTGGAGGTAGATGCGGCGCACGGGCACGGACATCTTCCAGGTGACGGTGCCGGCGACGATCATCAGGTCGGACTGGCGGGGCGACGGGCGGAAGAGCTCAGCGCCGAAGCGGGAGATGTCGTAGCGGGGCATCGCCGTGGCGATCATCTCGATCGCGCAGCAGGCGAGTCCGAAGGCGACCGGCCAGAGCGAGGAGCGCCGCGCCCAGTTGACGACTCCTTCGAGGGAGGTGAGGAGGACGTTCTGCCGCACCGACTCTTCGATCGAGCTCTCGGCGGTGTCGGTGACGCGGATGAGGCTCGTGTCAGGCATGGTCTTGCGATTGGGAATTATATCACGAGCGGACGTTGGCGGCGTTCGTGTGTGCTACGCGCGGTATCCGGCGAGACGGTTGAGCACGGCGACGACGCGGTCCGGGAAGTTGGAGCAGACGCCGTCGACGCCAGCCCGGATCGCGCGCTCGATCGCGGTCTCCGTGTCGGGCGTCCAGGTGTAGAGCGCGAGGCCGCGGAGCCGGCAGTCCTCCACAACATGCGCCTCGATGCCGGGGGTGAAGACGCTGACCCCTTGCACCCCGAGCCGCAGCGCCAAAGAGCGCGTCTTCTCCCACTTCGCCATCGACTCGCCGGCGACGAGGAGCGCGCAGGGGATCTGCGGTTCGGCGGCGCGCATGCCTTCCAGGGCCGCAGGGTAGAACGACCAGGCCATGACGTCGTCCAGCGCTTGCGTCTCATGGACGACGCGCGCGATGTGCTCCTCGATGCCCGGCTGCTTGATCTCCATGATCAGCAGCACCCTGCCCTGAGTTAGGTCGAGAACCTCGGCCAGCGTCGGCACCGGCTCGCCGCCAGCGTCGAGCGCACGCAACTCGGCGAGCGAGAGCGCCGCGACTTCGCCGGAACCGTTGGTCGTGCGATCGACGGTCAGGTCGTGCATCAGAATCGGGACCCAGTCGGCGCTGGCCTGCACGTCGATCTCGATGCCCTCGGCGCCGAGCTCGATCGCCTTGCGGATACCGGAGAGGGTGTTCTCGGGGGCGTGGCCGCCGCAGGCCGCATGGGAGATGATGAGCGGTCGCACGAGGCGATTATCGGGGAGTAAGGACGAAGAGGGAAGGAGGAAGAAGATCGAGTCAGCCCTGACGGCGCGGCGGGCGAGGAGGACCCTCGCTCGGGCGAATCGTCTAGGAAGCGCGGGCGGGCGCTGTGGAGAGCATCACCTGGCGCTTCTCGGTGATGTCAGAGGAGAGGTCACGGGCGATAGCGGCTAGCTCGAAGCGGCGGGGTGAATCGGCAAGCTTCTTCAGTTCGGCGTTGGCCAGGCGCGAGTACACGCTCTGCGCCATGAAGCGAATGCCGACACGCCAGTCGATAGCGCGCTCACCTTCCGGGTCGACGCCGTTGTCTTCGCAGAAAAAGCGGGAGGCGCGGTCGATGTCAGAGTCGAGGCGGGTGGCGACGATGCGGTGGACGGCGGCGAAAGCCTCGGGATCGGGCCGCCCGCCGGCGAACGGAAAGATCTGCTTCGCCGTGCCAAGGAAGCTGTTGTCCGGCTGGTAGGCGTCCATCTGCAGGTTGAGGCGGCGCTGCTGGGCCAGGAAGAGCGAGAAGAGGTACTTCTCGTCATCATTCAGTGGCAGTCCGCGGGGCAGGACGCCGATAACGCACTGCGCCCAGGTCCGCACCTGCTTATCGAGCTCGTCGCCCTTGCGCTGGACATTGCGCAGCTGGCGTTCGTTGGCCGGTATGTAGAGGTCGTCAAGTTCCCGCAGCAAGCCGGGTTCTCCTTCCGTACGGGCGCCGTGTTCAACGCTCCACTAGGTAGGAGCCGGAAGGAAACAGCCACGTTACCCGATGCTCAACGGTAGGGGGTTAACGTTGCGTTGAAGCTTCAGACCGGTTCGGTGAACGGCCGTCCCCTGCTAGAATGTTGCGCACGGTCTGGCCGCGTCCTGCGTGTAGCCGAGCCTCTCCAGGCCCAGGGGCGTTGGGGGCTGGAAAGCCCCGGCTACGGATGGTTGGCCGTCACCGACAGAAGGAGACTCTGAATGGCTGAAGACTTGCGCTTTCCGAAGGGCTTTCACTGGGGCACGGCTACGTCGTCGCACCAGGTGGAAGGCAACAACCGGAACAACAATTGGTGGCCGTGGGAGCAGGTGCCGGGCAACGTCAAGGACGGGACGACTTCCGGGATCGCCACTGACCACTACAACCGCTTCGAGGAGGACTTCACGTTCAGCGAGGAGTTTGGGCACAACGCTCACCGCTTCTCGATCGAGTGGAGCCGGATCGAGCCGGAGGAGGGCCGCTGGGACGAGAAAGAGGTCGAGCACTACCGGCGCGTCGTCGAGTCGCTGCACAAGCACAACCTGACGCCGTTTGTGACGCTGCACCACTTCACGAACCCGATCTGGTTCGATGAGATGGGCGGCTGGACGTCCGACCGAGCCCCGGAGCTACTAGGGCGCTACGCCGGCTACATGGCAAAGCAGCTGGGCGATGCGGTCCCGTTCTGGCTGACGATCAATGAGCCACCGGTGCTGCCCGCGGCCAGCTACATCGCCGGCGCGCACCCGCCTGCCAAGCGCGACATGGGCCTGGCGATGGCAGCATCGCGCAACATCCTTCGCTCGCTAGCGACGATGCATAACGCCGCCCGCGAGAACGCGCCGCACAAGCCGAAGATCGGGCCGGTGATCAACATGATGTATGTGATGCCGGCGAGTGATTCGGACGAAGACAAGCAGGCCGCGAAGCTGATGGACCAGTACTGGAACGCGTACTGGCTGGACGGTCTGCGAGACGGCGTGATCGGCCCACCGGCGGGTAGCGGCGAGGAGGTGCCCGGCCTCAAGGGCGCCTGGGACTTCGTAGGGCTCAACTATTACTCGCGCGGCGTCATCGGGGCCGGGCGCGGGATCATGGGGCTGCGGCAGATCCATCCCGCGGCGGATGCTGAGACGAGCACGATGGGCTGGGAGGTCTACCCGGAGGGGTTCTACCAGTGCATCACCCGCCTCAAGCACTACGGCATCCCCGTCTACATAACGGAGAACGGCATCGGCACCGACAATGACGAGCAGCGGCAGAGCTACATCGTCCGACACCTCAACCAGGTTGCGCGCGCGATCAAAGACGGCACGGATGTGCGCAGCTATCTGCACTGGTGCCAGCAGGACAACTTCGAGTGGGCGGAGGGTTATCGCCAGAGGTTTGGACTGTTTGAATGCGAAGAGGGGACGCTGAACCGAATCCCCAAGCCGAGCGCGACAGTGTTTAAGGAGATTGCGCAGACGAACGCAGTTCCGGGCAAACTGGTGGAGAATTACGTCAAGGCTTAACGGGCGTCCGTCAAAAGGAGAGAATTTGGTCGCTGGAAAGTGGATGCGTGCAGCCGTCGTGACTCTGGCCTTGATGGCGCTCGGCGCAGCGTGTGGCGGCAGCAGCAGCCCCAGCCCCAGCGCATCGGCGCCCCAGCCGAGCGGCCTGCCGGCGATCCAGATGACCGGTGGAGGATTCGCGCCGGGCGGCGCTCTCCCGGCTGAGAATGGCTGCGACGGCGCCGGCCGATCCCCGACTATCCTCTGGCACGATGTTCCGCAGGGCACGCAGGGGCTGGTTGTGCTGGCGGAGGACCCGGACGCGAAGGACTTTGTGCACTGGGTGGTCTATAACATTCCGGGAAGCGAACCCGGCCTGACCGCAGGCATCTCCAACGAGCCGACTTTGGGCGATGGCGCATACCAGGGTATGAACAGCTTCGGCAAGATCGGCTACGGCGCGCCTTGCCCGCCGAAGGGTTCGACGCACCACTACGAGTTCTTGGTCTACGCACTGGACGCGCAGCTTGGGCTTGCCTCGGGTAAGACCGAAGACGAGGTGGCGGCGGCGATAAGCGGCCACATCACTGCGTGGGGAATGATGACGGTCACCTTCGGCCGCTAAGCAAGCGAAAGGCCGGCGCTGCGGCGGCGCCGCACTATTCTGGTGTAGAACCTTTGTCAGCAGCCGCTACACGATACCAGCCGCGATCCTGAAGCCAGTTGCCAGCCGATAGTGTGGAAGAAAGCAGTCAGGTCCGTCGTATCGGGCGTGTTATGGAAGTTGGCGCTGTCAAGCAGCAGTTGGGCCTAGTCGCTGCGGCCTCAACGCTCGGGTGGAACCAGCCTCGCGGATGAGTGCGTCACGAGGGACGGAACTGCGAGGAGAAGCGCACGCCGTTGCGTTCGAACGGTTGCGCGGCGACGGCCTTGGAGGCGGCCACCTGCTCATGCTGCGGCCTGTCCTGGGGCGCCGGCGTCGCCGCGTCTTCTTCTTCATCCTTCGGGGCTTCCTTAGTCCGGCCGCGCGCGTCGCTGATCAGCGATACGACCGGGCGTTGCTGTACCTGCATCTGGAGCTCGTCGCCGCCGAATACGCGGACGCGCTCTTGCTCGAGGCCGGACTCGAGCAGAGTCTCGACGAAGCGAGCCGCCTGTTCGGGCCCGTCGAGGACGTTGATCTCGCCGTGACTGGCATCGTCGAGATCGGAAACCATCACGATCACTTTGTTGAGCATCTCGAGCCGCCCTCCGTTTGGTTATTCGATAAGCTTGGGCAGGCTCAGCAGCGGCAGAGAGATATAGTTGCCGGTGGTGATGCTGAAATTCGCCGTGCCACCGAAGGAGAACTGGTCGGCGATTATCTGTGCCGACCCCAACGTCTTACCGCCAGTGAAATTGAACGTGGCGCTGGGCAAGTAATAGACGCCGGAGGCGAGAGCCCCTCCTCCGGCCACCTTGAAGTCGACCGTACAGGCCGGGTCCTGCCAGAACACAACGTCTTTGTAGGGCCCGGAAGTCGGCGGCGTAAAGTTCGTGCTTCCGCCGCCCGTCAGTGAGATGCTGGCGCAAGCGCCCGCTCCCGTAGGCTGTTGAGGATCAGACGTGTTGTATACCATGACCCCGTCGCCGCTCGTCGTGGCGGTGCTGCCCAAAGAGAAACCGCCTCCAGCCAAAACATAATTGCCGGGCAAGAATGTTATGGTGCCGCTGCCGGTGATCTTGATGCCGCCGTAGTATACCCCGGGGTGAAGCGTCGCGTTGCCGCCGATGTTGGCGGTTTGGGGGCTGGCCGGAGTCCCCCCCGAATCGGGAGACTGACCCAGGATCGTCAGATCGGGAGGGATCATTGACGCCAGCGGGTCTGGCATTCGAGTGGAGACCGCGACCGGAGTGGGGCTGAAAGTTCCGGTGTATCCCGCGCCCGTGTAGTACTGGATCGCGGTGGCCGTCGTGCTGCCGGAGCCACTGTCAGCCAGCGACGGGTTGCAAGATGAGTTAGACATGAGCCCACCCGTAGTAATAGTCACCACTGCACTGCCGCCTTGGGTATAGGAGTTGCAAGCGGATGGGTCGAGCGCGAGTAGGGCGGCGTTCAGCTGCGTCTGACCGTAGTAAGTGGCAACAGAACGGCGCGAGACGGAGAGAAAATTTATGCCTAAGACTGTGGCGAAGACGGCTGGCGTCGGGCCGCTTATAGTCACTGCAACCTTGGTCGGGTCGCCGTTGTAAGGAGTCGTGACGCTGACTGTATAACCGCTTTGGCCGTCCACGTAGCCGTTCTTCTGAGCGTAATTCTTCGCCTGGGTGATCGCCGCGGCGGAGCCTTGCGGCAGAACCCCCGCGCCCGCTAGAGACGCTGCATCAGCGGCGTTCTGAAGTTTCCCGGCGTCGTGGAATGCGCTTCCGACATCGATGGTCAACGCTGCAAAGCCCAACAGCACCGTCAGCGCCGCGACGAACCAAATGAGTGCCTGGCCGCTCTCAGACGACCCTATTGACGGAGTACGAGTGCGCGAATCACCAAACGAGCCTGTCATTGGCGGAAACTCCTGGTAGCCGGAATAACAATCAAAGCTGACAATGTTGATAACCACACTTATAGCTTGACGGAACAACTCAGCATAATCAGAGACGCCTTGTTGCCACGGGCCGTTACGTAGAGGAAAGGCCCCCGCAACAGGGCCCTTCCAACATTCACGCACTATTCACGGGCTCCGGGCGTTTCGCCCCGAGCCCGTGAATGTTCATAGCGCGGTGCCGGATGTTCTAGAACGCATTGCGACCACGCTGTCCGCATACTGTTTCATGGCAAGCCAGGCCATAGTCAGTAGCACGAGGAAGAGGCAAGGCCGGGCCATGTCCCACACACCGGCCGTATGCCAGCGCCAGGAGCACGGCGAACAGGCCGAATAACGATGTAGTGCGGCAGCAGCCAGCGGAAACGGCTGCTTCAGATGGAGAAGGGGTGAATCCTGTTGTCCGTCGAGATCGCATCGTGACGAGGCCGGATTGACGATGTAGGCGCCCCAGCGGCGGCTATCAAGGGCCCCAGGCGCGCTGGCCAATCGTAGGTGTCGAAGGAGAAGACGGAGACGACGCCACAGTAGACAGCGCCCGTTGCGATAAGGACGCCCAGGTTGAAGGCGGCCCGGTAGAACGGCTTGGTGTGCGACAGCATCAGCCGTAGCACAACCGCTGGCTACAAGCACGGCGCCGGGGCAGGCCGCTGACCCCCTCCCGCCGCAAAGATCAACACGATATAAACGGAGATCCGGCTGTTGGCGAGCGAGCAGGAACTGAACATCTTAACCGCTCCAGGCGATCGCGGCGGCGGTGATCAGGGCAGCGCCCATCGCGGCCACACTGACGATCAGTACTTTGAGCCGAGTTGCTCTTCAACTTAAGCTCTCCAATCCCGCTGCTTCAGCAATTGCTTTTTTCAGTGATTCGCTCAGCTCTCGAGATGCCCCGTGGGACCTCGAGGAACCGGCGAAGTGCTTGTGGTGGACCGTGCCGACGAAGCGTTTCTGGTAAACCGCCAGGAAGGCGCGTACGGCGGCCGGGTCGAACTGAGAGCCACTGTGACGAAGGATTTCAGCGAGAGCTTCCTCCGCCGGCATCGCTGACCGGTATGTCCGGTCGGATGTCATGGCGTCGAAGGAGTCTGCGATCATAAAGATGCGCGCGCCCAACGGGATCTCTTCTCCCGCCAGTCCGCGTGGATAGCCGCCACCATCGAAGCGCTCGTGGTGAGCGAGCACGATATCGCTGGCGGGGATCAGGAAATCGACCGACCGCAGGATCTCTGACCCGGTCTTGGGGTGGGTGCGCATGGCGTCCCATTCCTCCGGCGTCAGGGGGCCGGGCTTGCGCAGGATGTGGTCGGGAATGGCGATCTTGCCTACGTCGTGCAGGAGCGATCCCCAGCTCATGTAACGCCAGTCGTCGGTGTAGGGCGGGATACCCATCTCGGTTGCGATTGCCATCGTGAGATCGGCCACACGTTCGGAGTGCCCGGCCGTTTCGCTATCGCGCGCGTCAAGTGCGGCGACGAGCGACCGGAGGGTGCCGTCATATGCGTTGCCCAGGCTCGTCATCGCCTCGGTCACCATGTCATGCGCGTGCTGCAACTCGATGTGCGTCTGGCGCAAGTCCATTACGCTCTTCGTCGTCCGGTCGAGGTATTGCTTGATGGACACCCGCATCATTAGCGGGGGAGCGATGAAGACCGCGATTCCCCAGATCCCGATGGCCGCATAGGAGGCGACGATCGCCAGCCCGAGCAGCGCCAGGATCAGGTAATGAGGCAGAAGCCAGAGGAAGTTCTCTTTCCAGACTTCGCGTAGCGTCGATCGCCCGCTGAGGGCGATGGCACTGGCCACGAGCACGGTGTTGGCGAGGAAGTTGGCCCCTCCGGCGAGCAAGGCCGGTAGAAGCACCTGCGGCCAGTCCTGACCGTAGTCCAACTGGAATCTTTCCAGCACCACAACGGCGGCGGCGCCCGATATCATGAGAGCGCCGAAGTTGAACATCGTCTTGTGAAGGGGCCGCCCCCAGGAAGACGCAACGACAGCGCACGGAACGACCGTCGCCAGGCCGGTGACGCCGCAGGAGATGATGGCGGCAAAGATGGGCACGAATGCCAGCGAAACGCGGCTGCTGCCGTACATGCTGAAGTCTGTCCGCTCGGCCGCTACGGCCAGGCAGGTGAGGACCGCCAGCAAGGCCCAGTCAGTTGAGCCGGAGACCGTGACGAGACCATAGGCGTTAATCGCCACGCCGGCCACGGAGACAGTCGCCACCAGCGCCCACAGGAGGCGGCTCGCCAACGTAGAGCGCGCCTCTGCCCGCGTCGCTGGTTCCGGCCGCCGTGAGTGCGCCGGCTTCACCGGTGCCCGCACGAATCCGGACTCAATTGCCGCGCCGAATGATCGCATCGCTAAATCCTAAGACTCTCAATGGTCACGTTTAGTTATCAACTGGAGAAGCCTCAGTTGACCAGTTGATCAAAAAGAAGTCCACCGAGCTCCACTTGACGGAAGACGAATCGACCGAAGCCCACTTGACGGTGTCCCCCTTGATCGCGTCTGGACTGACGTCGATCTCGGAGACATTGGAACACTTGTTGGAGTTCCACCCGACGACGACCATTTCAGGGATGACCAGTTGATTGATGACCACACGATGAGTCCCATGGACCGAGGTCAGACTGTCGCCGGGGATCGCTGAAAGTCGGGGTGAAGCCGATGGTAACATCCGGGTCAGGAAGTTCCCGTTCGCATCCGTTTCTGTAGAAGCAAATTACTGGTATCGCAGGTAGGCGGTCAAGACACAATACAGTGGCAAATTCCGTTTTAACGCACCGTTCACCGCCTGTCGGCCCGGCGCTCACCGTTCCGGCGCGCCTTCCCATCGTTTGCTCCGGCTGCGATACTAGACTCCAATGAAAGTCGCCGACGAAATGCCGCCGCAGGCTGCCGGCCAGATGGACGTCTCGATCGTCATGCCCTGTCTGAACGAGGAGCGCGGCGTCGCCGAGTGCGTACGGAAGGCCCTCGACTGGATCGGCCGCTCGGGGATGAAGGGCGAGGTCATCGTCGTCGACAATGGCTCTACGGACCGTTCGGCGGCGGTCGCGGCGGAGGCCGGGGCCCGCGTCATAGAGGAGTCCGAGCGAGGCTACGGTGCGGCGCTTCGCCGGGGCTTCCGCGAGGCGCAGGGCCGCTACATGGTGATGGGCGACTGCGACGGCACGTACGAGTTCTCGCAGCTGGACACACTGATCGCACCGCTTGACGAGGGGTACGACCTGGTGATGGGCAACCGGCTTACCGACCAGCTGGCCGAGGGGGCGATGCCCTGGGCGCATCGAGTGATCGGGACGCCGCTGATCTCCTGGATGCTGCGTCTGTTCACCGGCGCCAAGATTACCGATAGTCAGTGCGGCCTGCGGGCGATGCGCCGCCAGCCGATTCAAGAGCTGAACCTGCGCTCCCAGGGCATGGAGTTCGCCTCCGAGATGATCCTGAAGGCGATGCGCCAGGGCCTGCGGATGACAGAGGTACCGATCTCCTACGACGTTCGCACCGGTGAGAGCAAACTGAGCACGCTGCGGGATGGCTGGCGCCACCTGCGCTTTCTCTTGGTCAGCAGCCCCAGCTATGTGTTCCTCGGGCCGGGGTTTCTCTGCCTGCTGCTCGGACTGATCTCGCTGACGATCACGGTGGTGAAGACGAGCGGAGTAGCGGTTGGCTCGCTAGACTGGGAGCCGGTCTTTGCGGCGAGCATCTTCTTCGTCGTCGGCATTAACGCACTGATGCTCGGAGTGCTGGCCAAGCTCCTCGCTGTGCGCACGGGTGATGTCGAGAGCCGCGTTGTCCGCTTTTACCACAAGTATTTGGGCCTGGAGCGGCTCATCGTCGTCTCGCTCCTGATGTTGCTGATTGCCGCGGCGGTGGATGCCTCCGTGCTTGTGGACTGGCTGAACAACTCGAGTCACAGCCTGCTGCCGCGGGCGGCCGTAGCACAAAGCCTGATCGTGATCGGCGCCAACCTTCTGTTCGGCGCGCTGGCCGCCGCGATGGTCGACAACGAGACCGCCTCGTCCTGACGACGGGGTCTGCCCGTGTTTAGGCGCCCGGCGAGGAGTCCCCGCCGCGTACAGCTTCTCGGTTAAACTCCCGAAAACGGGTCTGCAAGCCGCCGAACTGCGGGTCAGGGTCGTTGTTGATCAGTCCGATGATGCTGTCGCTGCGCAGTTTTAGCGGCACTCGCAGCACCTCAGCAGCGCGCAGCCCGGCATATGCCACCTGGTGCGGCACCGGCAGAAACGCCGGCTTGCGTCCGTCGGCCGCGGCCATCGTCAACAGTATTTGTTTGAAGGTGCGCGGCACCGGTTCGGCGGCCATCAGTGGGTGGTCCGGAACCGGCCCGGTCGATAGCTCGCGGACAGCCTTGGCGAGGTCTTCGGCGTGGCACATGTAGAACTTCTGCCCGCCGCCGATCAGCGGTACGAGCGGGAGCTTGCCCATCACGGATCGCATTGCACCTACGATGCCGCCGGACTGCCGGTCATACACGAGTCCAGGCCGTACTATGACGACCTCCGGGTGGTGCTTCGAGGCCTGCCTTTCGATGGCGAGCTTGGCGCGGCCGTAGTTGGACTTTGTACCCTCGAAGGCGCTCATGCTCGAAATGCAGACAATGCGTCCGACTCGCGCTTCGCGTGCCGCGTCGAAGAGGTCGAGCGACCCTTCGACGTCCACCCGCTTGACCTCCGCCCACGACTTTGGCGTGAAGTCCCAGGCGCAGTGCACGAGCACGTCGACGCCCTGGAGAACGCCGCGGTCTACAGGCTTGCCGAGCGCGAAGCGGTACTGGGAGTGGCGGCCGAGCTCGCGGACCGCGGCGTCTTTGCGGAGCTCGTTGGCGATTCGCGAGCCAACGAAACCGCTGGCGCCGGTCAAGCCATAGGTCAGCTCCGGCACGTCAGTCCTCGTGCTCCGCGCCGATTCGGTAGGCGTTGGCCATCACGCTCAAGGTTATCGTAGTCGCCGGAATGGAGGGAAGGACGCTCGAGTCGATGAGGTGTACTCGCTCCAGTCCGTGTGGCCGGCCGAGGACGTCCGTCTGACCTCGCTCTGGGGTCCGGCTCATCGGAAACGTGCCGCCAAAGTGGAAGCTCTTGCCAGGCTGCGCTATCTGCAGCATCGGAAGCACGGGCACCGCCGCGAGCCGCGCGCTGTTGCGGCCGATCTTGCGCACCACGCGGCTCACGATCCCGCGTGTGTGAGAGTTCTCGGCCTTGTAGAGGCGGAGGCGTCCGTCGCGCCGGCGGACGGTCACCTGCCGGGAGTCGTCGGAGTGGAGGAAGCCCTGGATCAGCGACATGCGATCGAGCAGCATGCCGCTCGGGACGAGGGGATACAGCCGTCCGAACCTACGCCGCAGTTCGAGGTCGTAGATCTCGTTGTACGTGTACAGCTGCAGGTGTACGGTGCGGTCGCTGATCGACGGCTCGCGGATCTCGATGAACACCTGCGCCAGCGTGTGCAGATCCTCCTTCCGCGCGCCGCTGCCCGTCATCTGCAGCATCGGCAGCAGGAAGTACTGCGAATCCTTCAGCGTCGTCTCGCCTAGGCCGAGCGTGTCCATGACGATCTTCGTGGTGGGCATCGCCCCCGCGCCCACAAACACGCGCTCCGCCTCGTACGACACGTGCTCCCCGGCGACCGTACGCGCCTGGACAATCACGGCGTCTCCGCGTTCCTCGAGGCGCTCGACGACGACGCCGCCGATGTATCGGAACGTCGGTTGCGCGAGAAGAGTGGTGAGTGTGTGCCGGCTGCTGTAGATGAAGTCGTACGGGCAACCGAACATGCACATGCCGCAGTAGACGCAGCCCTCGACGGACCCTTGAGTCACCGTAACCGCGAGCCTCGACCGTCCGAAGATAACGCCTTCGGTGGCGAGATCGTCACGATGTCGTTCGAGCGCCGCCAGAAAGCTCTTCGCCTGACCGCTCGAGCGATGATCGCACGGCTTGTCGGTATACAGGGGGAAGCGCTCTGAGAGCGAATCGACCCGCCCGGCGAGCGGCACGAAATCAAGGACGCGGCGGTAGTGCGGGGTGAGGTCAGGGACGGTGATTGGCCAATCGTCGATGTCTTCTTGCAGGTACGGCAGCATGGCCGCCCCCCAGGCGTTGCTGAGGCCACCTAGCGCGAAGGAGGGGCTGAAGTCGACGCCTTTGCCGCGGATCGACTGGTAGCCTTCCGGGTACTGGTAGACGTACTCGGAGCCGTAGACTAGCTTCCTCGGGATACCTTTGACCTCGCCAAGCACCTTGATTCGCGCCAGCGCGTCCGGGTCCCATTCGCGCGGCGTCCGTCGGGAGAGGCCCGCGACCAGGGCCGCAAGCTCCCGCTCGAGCGGGAGCCCGGCGTCGAGCATGGTCACCTCCTCACCGCGGGCGGTGAGCGCCATCGCGCAGGCCACGCCTGCCGGACCGGAGCCGATGACGTAGTGCATCTTGCCTACAGTTTAGACCGCGGCTTGCGGCCACGGCGTCAGATGCCGGCTAGAACGTTATCCAAACCCAGTTGTTCGTATGATGCGGGTCGAACTGGTAGGTGAGTAGAACCCCGCCAAGGTTGACGGCGATGGCGATCGCGATCAGAACTACATGCCACCACTTGAGGTTGTCGCCGATAAAACGCGCGACGAGCAGCCAGAGGAACGGCGAGAAGTCCAGCCCGTAGCGATATCCGAACTGGGCCCAACCGGTGGCCGCGAAGTTGAAGATCGCGAACGCCGTCGGAATGATCGCCGCCCAGCAGGCGATGACGAGGCGGTCGCGGTTGCGGACCGAGAAGAAGACGGCGACGGCGATCATCAGCCAGAACGGCAGCAGATGGATGCCGAAGGGGATCTTGGCGGTCTGCCAGCTGCTCTCCCAGTAACGCGATACCGCCCTCGAGAGGATGATCCCGCAGGCCACGGCGACGAGGACCGCGCCGACGCGGGAGATGATCTTGTTATTGACGCCGGTGAAGAGCGCCGCCAGGAAGACGGGTGTCGTCGCCCAGATCGCCATCCCGCCGAGCGAGCTCATGACCGGCGCGCAGTCCAGCCCGTTGCCGCAGTCGGTGCCGGGTTTGGTGAAGATGGGCATTGCTTCCAGCGCGACCGGCGGGTGACGGGTGATGTAGCTGAGATCGAAGAGTCCGTGCGGATAGACGAAATTGAGGTTCGATTGGTACAGTTGCTCCGTGTAGCCGTAGCCGCTCTCCAAAGGATTGTCGTAGCGCAGGTAGTTGAGGACGCCCTCCAGCGCTAGGAAGGGCGCGAGCCCGGCGGCGAAGCCCATGACGGGCATCAGGTTGATCCCCCAGCGGCCGCCCTCCTCGGTCGGGCGCTTCAGCCAGAGAGGGATGAAGATAATGACGAAGAAAAGCCCGCTCGCGATGAGGGTCGGCCGGCACATGAAGGCGGCGCCAAGCAACGCCCCCGCTAAGAGCGGGTTCGGTCTGGCGACGGCCCAGTAGATCGCCGCGAAGAGGAAGAACGTGCCCGTCGTGTGCGCAAAGAACCAGACGCCGCCGTTGGAGGCGACCCACCACAACACGGTGCCGAACATCATCAGGGCCGTCAGCAGGAGCTGGTTGAGCAGCTTTTTCGAGAAGCGGGCGGCGATGAGGAAGACGATCGGCGCCGTCATCGCTCCGAAAATGACCGAGACGAGCGTTTGGTTGAGGTCATTACCCCAAACCAGCACGCCCGGGATCACGATGAACGCCGGCCCCAGCGAGTGCTGCATGTAGATCTTACAGTTGACGGAGAAGCGCGGATTGATGACCTTGGCGGCCTCCGGATCGCCCGGCTGGAAGCAGAAGCCCTGGCCGTCGTACATCACCCGCTCCAGCGTGTTGAAGTTCTTGCTGTACTGCGGGACCTGGTCCAGGTGGCCGTGGATGATGTTGTTGGCCTGGTTCACCTGGTGGGGGTAGAAGGTATCCTGCGGGCCGAGGAACCAGTAGAGGCCGAACGTCACGGCGAAGAGCGCTACGCAAATCGAGGCGATTCGCAGCCGCTTTTCGGCTAGGCTTATGGGGATGGCGCGTGGCAGGGTCGCTTCGAGCTCTGCCATCAGCCGGACGCGGGCTCAGCCGCCGTTTCGCCGTGGCGTGGCCAGATGACGTAGGCGCTGAAGGCCCAGTTCACCATGAACGCGGCTACCGTGCCAACCGTGTTTGAGACGTAAGGACTCGTGTTGAACACCGGCGTGATGACATTCACTGACGCGATGGTGATCACCTGTGCGACGATGCAGGTGCCAGTGAACTTCACGAAGCGGACCAAGTAGTGACCCTTGCGCACGCGGTCCGGAAACGCCCATTCCTGCAAGGCGTAGAACTTAAAGATGATTGAAAGCTCGACAGCCACGATCGAGGCGATCAGCAGGCTGATATCCGGTTCTATGAAGACGATCAGGTTCAGGTGCGTGTGCTGCGCTGGCAGAATGGGCAGCGCGTCGTAAAGCAGGAACAGCGCGAGCTGGTTAATCAGGTAGGAGACGCCGCCGACGATCAAAAACTTGACGAAGGCGGAGGACAGGGGCGCGCGCAGGCCAGTCTGCCGCAAGCGCGCCAACACGCCACGCTTAGTCACCGTCGTCAATTCAGTTTGCATATGTAAGCGAAAGGCGGTCGGGGAGGCCTGGTTCACGATTCAGGATAGCGGGAGCCCCCGCGGCGGCGCAACCGAGTCACCCATCACGTATTATCGACGCTGAGAGGGCCTATTTTGATACTAATTTCCACTCAAGAGTTGCGCTGACGGCCGTGCTTGAGCTGGCGGGACTGGCCGTTCTCGGATTGGTCGTCGGAGCTTACGGGACGATTATTGGCGCAGGCGGCGGCTTCATTCTCGTCCCCGTGCTGCTGCTCCTATACCCCGACTACCAGCCGGAGCAGCTCACCGCCGTCTCGCTGGCCGTCGTCTTCGCCAATGCCACTTCCGGTTCGGTCGCCTACGGCAGACAGCGCCGGATCGATTACCTGACCGGGCTGCTTTTCGCGGCGGCATCGGCTCCCGGGGTTGTAGCGGGCGCGCTTGTTGTACACCTCATCCCGCAGCGGCTGTTCAGCGGCCTGTTCGGAGTCATGCTACTGCTGCTCGCCGTCGTCGCGATCCGGGGCAGCAGTGAGAGGATTCGCGAGCCGATTCGCGGTCGTGGGGTGCTGGTTCGGCACGTCTCCGATCCGGAAGGGCGAACCTACGTCTACGCGTACAAGCTCTGGCAGGGGATCGCGATCAGCGCCGGCGTCGGCTTCATTTCGAGCCTGTTCGGGATCGGCGGCGGCGTAATCCACGTCCCGGCGATGATCATCGTCCTACACATACCCGTGGCGTACGCCGTTGCCACGTCGCACTTCGTTCTCGCCTTCATGTCCGGCGGGGCGACGCTGATCCACTTGCTGGACGGGAGCCTGGGCGGAGAACAGATCGTGAAAGCAGTCGCGCTGGCCGTCGGCGCCGTGCCGGGCGCGCAAGTGGGGGCGATTCTCTCCCATCGCATCAAGGGGCGTGGGGTGTTGCTGATGCTCGCGGTTGCGATTGTAGTGCTCGGCGTGCGGGTGATCCTGCGGGCGGCATTCGGCATCTAAACGCTGTGGAGGCCGTCGAGCACCATCTCCGCCGCCATCGCCACCAGCAGCACGCCTGACAGCCGGCCCAGCATCTGCACGACGAAGGGCCGTGCTTTCTGCCAGAATGGCAAGGTCGCGAAAAGTGCCGCAGTGAGCGAAAGCGCGATTGCTACGGCCACCATCGCCTCGACGACGCCGAAGCGGTTCGCGTAGGAGATCGCCCCAATCAGCGAGACGGGGCCGGCCAGCAGCGGCAGCGCGAACGGCACGAGCCAGGCGTAGTCCGGCAGCTTCCACACCGGCGGCGCCAATGAGTCTCCGAAGACGAGCAACCGGATGGTGAGCGGGACCATCGCCGCGGCGGCGGCGAACTCAAAGCTCGGCCCTGAGATCTGGAGCACGTCGAGCAGTGGATCGCTCACCAGCGCCGCGACGGCGAGAGCGGCGAACGCGGCGGCCGGGGCGAGAAGCGGGAGCCGCCAGGTCCGCAGGATGTCTGGCGACTGTTTCCGCGCGTCCCGCTGGTATCGCAGGACGGCACTGAGCGCGCCGAACGGGGCGACAGTCGCGAAGACGCCGGCCAGGCAGATGGCGAAATCGCTCACGGCGAGGGCACCGGCAGAAGCTGCGTCGGCTCGCGGTGAGGATTGTTCTGCAGCAAGTCGGCCGTGTAGATGAGGCCGGAGAACGTGTGCTGCTGGTCGTCCATCCGGGTGTCGCCGTCGTGGTACCAGGCGCCTTCCGCGAGGCCAGGTTGCGGGTACGACTTCGCCTCGTCGGCGGTGACCTGGATGTCGGCCATGATCCCGGCGATGCAGGTGGCGCGCTCGGTTGTGGGCGCGGCCAGGTCGGCCAGGCGCGTGTCGAACTGGCTGGCGCGCCAGAGCGCCGCCAGGGCCTCGATCCAGGTGCCGGCGCCGGCACCGCGCGCCTCTGGTCCGCGCGGGATCTTGCCGTACCACGACCCGTCACGCTGGGCCTCGGTCCGCACGAACAGCCCGAAGCGCGCGGCCAGGCGGTGAGCATAGTCGATCTCAGCGCCGGTGAGTCCGCCCCACTGCGCGATCTCGGCGATGCCGTATGCCGCCCACTGATCGGCCACCGGTGGATACGAAACGCCCACGTCGTCGTCGCGGCGGGTGGCGATGTAGTTCAGTGCGCTGCGGGCGGCCGCGTCCCAGCCTTCGCCGGGGAAAGCGTTGTGCATAAGGGTCAGCGCCCAGAGCGACTCTCCGGGGTAGTAGGTTGATGTGCCGGACTGCGGCGCGTCCGCTGTGAGATCGTAGCCGAAAGCAAAGTTGCCGTCGCTCCCCTGAAGCGCCGTGATGAAGCGCGCGAGCTGGTGCATCAGGTCGTCGTACTGGTGGTCGCCTGTCGCCGCGCGCCGTTCCGTCAGGCCGACGAGCATCAGGGCGGAGGAGCCGAGCGCAGCTCCCTGGCCGTCCGGCGTCAGGGCGGACCATCCATGCATCTGCACGAGGTGCTGCCGCTCCCAGCCCAGGCTCCGGTCGGCGGCGGCGAGCGCGGCGTTGTCGTGGAAACGGCCGGCCGCCTGGTAGAGCGCCATCGTGACGCCGGCGTGGCGCACGTCGTTGTAGTCCGTCGACGCTTTGTTGGTGTTTGCGTCGTATTCGTAGACGAAGGTGCCGTCCGGGAGCTGGTTGCGCTCGATCCAGCCGATCGCCTGGCTCGCGGCGTTCTGGATCGCGGGGAGGTTGTCCTGGCCGCAAGTCTCCGGCGGGACGACAGTCAGGCGAAGGCCGGCCAGGAAGACGGCCCAGAAGGCGACGGAGAGCAGCGCGGAGCGGAAGAGCACTGCGCACCAGTATTCGCACCAGGGCAGGCCCTGACAAGCGCTCGCGCGCCGGTCAGAACTGCAGGTCTACGGCGACAGGCAGAGCGGTACGTCCCCAGTTGGAAAGATCGCCGGAGTACGCCGGCTCGTACTTCCGAAGCAGCAGGCGGCGTGCCGTCTGATTCTCGTCGGGCACTGAGACGACGCGCGCCGTGGCATCGAACGTGCGGTCAGCGATACGAACGGTGACGCGCGGTTCGGCGAGCAGGTTGCGGACGGAGTCGCTGCTCATGCCACTGCCGTGGAGCATGTAGACGGTAGTGTCGGCGAGGGCGAACCAGATCTCGATCTCATGCGCAGAGCCGGTCCGGCGGCCTCTCGTGGTCAGATAGGAGAACTGTTCGCTCGCCAGCGAGGCAAGGTCGCTCACGCCGCTAGTGTAACGGGGCCTGGCGAACCGGCGCGATATCATGCAGAAGTGAAACAACTAGCATCTTCTACGACGCCCCTGGGCCAAATTCAGCGCGGGCTCGGCTCCGGATATCTGTGGGCGATTGAGCAACGGAGAGAGACCTGAGTAGAGTCCCAGGAAGTGGTGTAACAGAGGTCTAGCGACAAAGAGACCACC